>VBJK01000480.1:3873-5678 GCA_005879655.1 Chloroflexota bacterium
AAGTGAAACTAACCAGTACCACCTTTGGGGAAGTGGTGCAAAACCTGGGCGAACCATTTCAGGACCCTGGTGCGCCGTTAGAGAGTATGCTCACACCCGGCAGATATCTGTTCGCTTACGGCATCTTCTACTTTGAGGATGGCGAGTTCACATTTGAGGCCAAGCACATCATCTTCGTCGGTCGTAACGTCAATGAATACCGCTTTGAAGCACACGACTGGTGGATCAGACAGATCAGAGCGCTGGCCGAGTTTTACTTCAAGGCGCAATTTCCCGATGGCAACATCGACTACCGCCAATATCGCACTAGCCTGACGCTTGAGGGCCAGAAGATTGAGAGCACCCGCCAGGAGACGGATACCATCTCGCGTATGATCTATGGCTTCGCAACCGCCTATTTACTGACCGGAGAAGACCGTTACCTGCAAGCGGCGGAAAAGGGAACCGAGTACCTGCGCGAGCATATGCGAGCGATCGATGAAAGCGAAGACATTGTTTACTGGTATCACGGCATGGACCTGCGTGGGGGGCGTGAGCGCAAGATTCTGGCCTCGCAATTTGGCGACGACTATGACGCTATCCCGGCATACGAGCAGATCTACGCACTCGCCGGACCTATGCAGACCTACCGTGTTACCGGCGACCCCCGTATCCTGCGTGACGCCGACATGACCATCAACCTGTTCAACAAATTCTTCCTCGATCGGGAAAAAGGTGGCTACTTCTCCCACATTGATCCGATTACATTCAGTCCGCAAACTGAGTCATTAGGCCAGGATCGGGCGCGCAAGAACTGGAACTCCGTTGGCGACCATGCCCCTGCTTATTTGATCAACCTATGGCTGGCAACTGGCGAGGACAAGTACGCTGACTTCCTGGTCTCCACTGCCAATACCATCGCACAACATTTCCCTGACTACGAGCATAGCCCCTTCGTGCAGGAAAGGTATTACGAGGATTGGAGCCAGGATACCACCTGGGGCTGGCAGCAAAACCGTGCCGTTGTCGGTCACAACCTCAAGATTGCCTGGAACCTGATGCGCATTCATCACCTGCGACCAAGTAAACAATATACCGACCTGGCCAAAAAGATTGCTGAGGTCATGCCTGCGGTTGGCATGGATGCACAGCGTGCAGGCTGGTATGATGTTGTGGAACGTAGCCGGGGTGACAATGAGCAGTGGCACCGTTTCGTGTGGCATGATCGCAAGGCATGGTGGCAGCAGGAACAAGCTATTCTGGCTTACCTGATCCTTTACGGAGCCTTTAAAGAGCCAGCGTACCAGCGTCTGGCACGCGAGTCCATGGCATTCTACAATGCATTCTTCCCCGATCACGACAACGGTGGTGTCTATTTCAACGTCCTGGCAAGCGGCATCCCCTACCTGACGGGCACTGAGCGACTCAAAGGGAGTCACTCTATGTCCGGCTACCACTCGTTCGAGCTGTGCTATCTGGCAGCTGTGTACACCAACCTGTTGATTACGCGGCAACCAATGGACTTCTACTTCAAGACCAAAGCGGGAGCATTCAAGGACAACATCCTGCGCGTGCAGCCTGATATCCTGCCTCCCGGTAGCGTGCGTCTTGAGGAGGTCTGGATCAATGGTGATAGATACAGCGACTTTGATCCGGTAGCTATGACTGTGAAACTGCCCACTGTACAAGAGCAACAACCCCTTCAACAGCGCCCGGCGTGGGCGGGTAATCCAGCGCTTGTCCCCACCGCGGAACAAGAATGGAGGGTGCGCGTGCGGATCGTGCCAACGGGTACGCTCTTCGATGTGGAGCTGGTCCTGGCCGAT
>VBJK01000078.1 GCA_005879655.1 Chloroflexota bacterium
TCTATGAGCAAGTCTTTGGATCAGAGCATCCTGTGGTGGGGGCAATCCTACAGCATCTGATCCAGATCGAGAAGACGCTCAAGCACTATGCACAAGCCGCTCAGTACGCTCAGCGGGCTGCTAAGATTAATATGCAGGTGCCGGGACCAGAAGCAGAGGAAGTCGCCGGGATGCTGGGCCATGTCGCCCTTCGCTATCTCTCGCAGGGGCTGTATCCAATAGCCGAGACGTTGATTGAACAGACACTCGCACTCTATAACCAGACACTAGGATCGGATCATCCGACAATCGCCGATCTGCTGAGTAACATTGCCCAGCTCTACCTGCAACATAGGCAGTACACTGAAGCGGAACCGCGCTTACAGCAAGCTCTGCACATCTATGAGCAGGCGTTAGGGCAAGACCACCCTAAAGTCGTGGATCTGCTAGCCCATCTCTCACAGAGCCACGGCCTGCAAGGACACTACGAGGAGGCGATCTCGCTAAACGAACGCGCCTTGCAGACCGTAGAGGAGGCGTTAGGGCCAAACCACTACCAGGTGATCTTTCAGCTTATCCCATTGGCACGATGGTATCAGGATGCCAAGCAGTATGCCAATGCCGAGTTGACGCTGAAGCGAACTCTGAAGTTGATGAGTGTGGTGGCGGGACCAGAGCACCCACTGGTCGGCAGGACGTTCCATAAGCTAGGCAAGCTCTATCAGGAGCTGCATCGCTATAAAGAGGCGGAAGCACATTATTTGCAAGCACTGGCGATGCACGAGCAAGTGCATGGAGAAGATCATCATGAAACAGCACAATTGCTGCATCAGATGGTTAGTCTCTTTTTTGAGCAAGGCAAGATTGAAGAGGGCCTTCACTATTCGACGCGCCTGTTGACGATCCTCACCAAATTAAGTGGACCGGATGCGGATGATCCTCTTAGCCTGCTGCAACAGGAGATGCTCAACCAGCCCATGAGGAAGGATTACCTTAATTAGAGCTGTCCCATACAAAAAGGGCAATCCCTTGTGGTTGCCCTGCGCGCTTATTTCACTGGTCTTGTCCCTTGCAGGTGTATTGCCTTCTTGTTACAGCTCCGCACTTACCGCCTGGACACATTCCAGCGCTTTTATTTCATCAATAACACGAGTAAGAGCTGCAACATCAGCAACTCGGCATACAACAGCCATAGTCTCACTGCCATCTTTGTGGCATATTTCTAACTTATCGATCTGTGCCTTGTTGCGCTCACATATTGTGTAGAGTTTACTGCTAGCTTGACTGGCAGGAGGCGTAAGCTCTATGTGTAAGGAATAAACAGACGAGCGATGACGGCGCTGGGCTAGAGGTTCTAGATAGAGCAACAAGTTCAGTATGGCCAGCGCTAACACGGTGACGGCCACCGCCTCCCACAGCATACCAACACCACAGGCCATACCAACTGACGCGACAACCCAGATTGCAGCTGCTGTAGTGAGGCCGCTAACTTTCCCCCTAGCGCTGTGGAAGATGACACCACCGCCTAAAAACCCTATGCCTGCAATAACATACGAAGCGATACGCGTCGGGTCGAGCTGGATACGCTGTATACTGAGCAAACTCATAAAACCATAAGCGGAGATGATGGTGAAGAGAGCACACCCCAGAGCAATCAGGGCATTGGTACGCAGCCCGGCAGAGTGATCTGAGTGCTCTCTCTCCAGTCCAATCAGTGCTCCCAGCAGAAGTGCCACACCCAAGCGCAGAAGTATAACGGAAAATGGAATCATTGCTCCTTCTCCTCCTGTAGAAAAAACGTTAGGAGCTTTATGATAAGCCATACAAATGGTCTGCGGCTACCCTCCCCTGCCTACTATCAAGAGTGGCAACACGGAAATAGGCGACTGGGTTATTGAGACCCCCGTAACTTAGCAGAAGTATATGCTATGCAATCGTTCTGGCTCTCCTTTGTCAGACAAAGCGATCATTCGGCAAGCGGCACAGTAAACCAGAATGTAGAACCTTGCCCTGGAGCACTCTCTACCCCCACCTTGCCCTGGTGATAGGTAATAATGGTACGACAGATATGTAAGCCGATGCCTAGACCTCCTCCAACTCCACTATGTGCCACAATATCTTTTACACGATAGAAACGTTCCCACACCCTTTGCTGCTCTGCCATCGGCAATCCTGGCCCCTCATCTTTCACAACAACCCGCGCCAGCGTCTCCTCCCTCTCCAAACGGATCTCCACGGGCTTGTCAGCAGGCGAATATTTGAGGGCATTGGTTAAATAATTGCTGACAACCTGTCCTATACGATCCGCATCGGCAATAATCGGCACGTCATCACCTGCCGCCAGCGTCAACACAATCGTGCGGTCAGCAGCTGTATACTGCAAATCTTCCACCGCTTCACGCACAATAGCGGTCAGATTACAGGGCTGAACGAGTAGCGTAAGCTTGTTAGCCTGTATACGCGAGACATCTAACAGGTCACTGATCATACGATTCTGCACACTCACACGATGTTCAGCATAACGCAACGGCGTACGCACCCGTTCAAGCTGCCCTTTGAGTGTTGGTATATGCTCAGTCTCCTGAATGCTGTTCAGGCGTCGTAGTGCCAGCTGGATGTTGCCCTTAATAGTCGTCAAAGGAGTACGCAATTCATGGCTGGCGATACTCAAAAACTCATCGAAACGGCGATTGGCTTCCAGCAAGGCTAACTCACTTGCCCGTGCCGCCAGTGCCTCCTGTAACAAACGTGCTCGCTCGATGACGAGAGAAATCAATTTAGCGACCGCCTTCACCAGAGCAATCTCTTCGTCAGAATATCTCGCCGTGGCGCGTTTCTTCTCCAGAATAAGCATGCCAACGAGCTGCTCCCCAATGATCATAGGAGCACCCAACAGATTGTATAACCCATAACTGGAACGCCGCATAAACGACAGCTTATCAGGATCATAAAAGACTACTTCATTGGCGCGCAAACGGGCGAGTACCCCCTCATTCACATAGTCCGCAAGCGTTGCTACTTCGATCTCTTGTTGCTGAAGTGACTCGACCATTTCGGCAGTCAGACCAACCTGAGCGACAGGAATAATGATCCCCTTCTCCGGTTTGATCAACACAATACTGACAAACTGGCATTCCAGCACCTGGGCAGCTACTTCCACCAATCTCTGCCCAACCGCTTGCAACACATCAGGGGAAACATCCTGCTCTTTCGTCGCACCATCAGACATGACATGCACGGTAATATCTTCAGGTACACGCACCAGTTCCTCGGCCAGTGTAAGCAAGGTCATAAATGCTTTCTGGACACGATGCTCCACACGAGCCGCTTCAGCGCATATCTCCCGTTCTCGCCTCAACAATTGCGCACGCTCTTCTGCGACTTTCACCTGAACAGTGACATCTTCCGCCTCAGCACAGATGACTATCCACTCACTAACATGGTGGTTATGATCAAAAATAGGAATATTGTGTACCTTAAAAAGACGGTACTCGCCATCATGTCGTCTAATCCTATATGATGTTGCACATACTTCAGGTCGTGACCAAGTAAGTACGGCCAGTTCGCGATCCGCCGGATGCACAGCATCGAGCCATCCCCAGGCTTGGATCGCCTCTTCGCACTGCCCAGTATAAGCACACCAGATAGACCTATCACTTTCACATATCTCATCTCCTGTAGCCGTCCATCTAAGAGGAGATGCAACATTGCCAAGCATTTTCACAAGAAATCCTTTCTGGATACCCACTCCCACACCACATCTTACTCTATCCAACAAAATACTTCAGCTAATGGAGCTATAACGAACACTGCTACCTAACAAACGCTAGTAAGGCTTTGCTTCTAGTATAGTTGCGAAAAACATAGACAAATATCGACACGCGTTATTCGTCTCCACTTCTCGCCTTAACCTACACCCGGTTACGAAACAACCCACTGGGTGAGAGGATACACTACAAACATCCTATCACATGGCATGGATCAAACCGATACGTTAGCAGTTGAGGCTTTTGCTCTTCTCCTGCGTTTTATCGGTTGACTCTCCCCTTTGCTATGTTGCTGTTTCCACTGCTCATGTCGTTTCATGAGTAGTGTTTTGATCGCTTTTCGGTCACGACATGCCTGTAACGCTCTATCTCCAACACGGCGCGAGAGAAAGGTATGCACCCCGACAGTCTTTACATCTATGCACTTCTTGCACCTTTCTTAAGATTATATTCTATATCGGATAGATTGTCAAGGGATATTGACGGAAACTTCTGATGTCGGATATAATGCATTGACATCGTGAAAGAACAGAGGGAGAAAACAATGTCAGGCGATGAGCGGCTGCTAAGTCCTGAAGAAGCAGTAGAGTTCTTGAACAAGTATAGAAATGCGAATATAACGGTTGACATTCTGCGGCAAATGCGGCACAAAGGAAGAGTTAGAGGGACACCATTAGGCAAGCGTATGACTGTCTACAGGATCAGAGACTTAATGGAAGCAGACCTTACCCGCTACGAAGCTGGAAGACCAAAACAAAGAGGCCAGTGAATCAGAAGGTTTGACAATATGTCCGACGTAGGATACGACAATATTGTCGGATAAATAAAAACACTGCGCTTCGCTTGCATTCCGACGCAGTGTTTTTTATCGCCTGAAAGGGCTAGGGAAGACATTATTTCCCTAACTTCTTGTAGTGATGCGTGTACAGTTATGAAGCTACTATGCGCATTGTGCGCGCTTTCTTGGTGCTATGAAGCTGGCAATCTAGCCCTTTCACTTCCTAGTGCAAAAACAAAAGAGCTGATAGGGATTGGGGGTGGCATTTGGCGAAGCCTCGCCTTTCGGGGTTTGGGGTGTCCCCACATACTCCCATTCCCCAAAAGGTTTTGGGATTCTGCACTAGGTGGGTGATCCTGCTCAAATCAGTGATATAATAAGCGGAGAGCAGCGCCTAATGCTTGGAAACAAGCACAAGGTGTAGAGGATGGTAAAGCGGTGCTTGCACCTCCAGTAGTCCATCCAGTGAGGTATTGTCATTCCCCCTCACAAAGCCAAAAAGAGAAATCTTTAGCTCGCTATAAAATGCTAGAGATCGCTATACTTTTCAGATCTATAGACAAAAAACGAATTTCAGTATGGAGCACGCTTGATGCAAAAACCCAAAGCTATAATTTTCGACCTGGATGGTGTGTTAACGGATACATCAGAATATCATTATCAGGCTTGGAAGCAACTAGCCGATGATGAAGGCATTCCATTTACACACGAAGAGAATGATGCTCATTTGCGTGGCGTCGGGAGACGTGAATCTCTCATGTATCTCATTCGCGGGCGTCATTATTCAGAAGAACAGATACAAGAAATGATGGATCGTAAAAATCGCCTGTATAACGATCTCATCAAGAACATGTCCCCCAGCGAAGTAGTAGCAGGCGGCGTGCAGCTCTTGCAAGAGATCAGAGCCACAGGCATAAAAACAGCTATTGCCTCTGCCAGCAAAAATTGCATGACCGTACTTGAACGCTTGCAGATTCTCTCTTATTTCGATGGCATCGCCGATGGCAATTGTATTGTCAATAGCAAACCCGCACCAGACATCTTTGTCTATGCAGCTGGCTTGCTCCGTGTTTATACAAAAGACTGCTTAGGCGTAGAAGATGCCGATGCTGGCATCGAGTCGATTAAAGATGCGGGTATGCAGGCACTGGCCATTGGCCCAGTAGAACGCTTTCAGCGAGCGGATAAAGTGCTGCCCACACTTGCAAATAAAAGTTTGTTCGAGCTACTATAGAAGAAGAACGAGAAAGACCCGTCCTTGTATAGCAGGTATAGAGAGACTTTCTTGTTTGAGGGCTTGAGTGTGGTTAATTTCTCCACTCTCAGCCTACTTCTAGTACTATTTTTCTACTTGACATTGAGACACCTCTATGGTCTACTTGTCCTGATTGTACCAACAGTAGAGATAGTGTGATAGGCCAGTGCTATCTGGCAGCAACGCATATCTCATCTGGAACGGACAGGTCTATTGTAACTCTATGCTAGAGTATACACGTGAGCAGGGAGGACGCTTTTTGTGAATTATTGGCTTGTGAGCGAAACAAGTTTTGTTCCCAACCTCAAACGGTTACGTAGTCAGGAAACTGTCTACACTATTGGTAATGGTTATTTTTGTACGCGCGGCAGCTTTGAAGAAGGGTTTCCAGGAGACATGCCTGCCACCCTCCTCTTTGGCGTTTTTGATGACATCCCCATCGCAAAAGAGGAACTGGCTAACGCACCTGACTGGACTCTGATTCAATTGTTTATCGACGGAGAGCGCTTCCGTCTGGACCGTGGCACACTTCTCGATTACCAACGTACCCTCGATATACAACGAGGTATCGTTTCCCGTTCTGTACGCTGGGAAAGCCCTAAAGGTGCACGTTTGCATATACAAAGCGAACGCTTTGCTAGTCTGGCTGATGAACACGTTGGGGCCATTCGTTACAGTGTTACCCTGGAAGAGAGTCAAGGCCAGAACGAGTGCACCATTGCAGTCTGGTCAACGATCAACGCTGCCGAGGGAAACTACGATGTGTTGCACTGGGAATGCGCCGAGCAGGGACACCAAGACGATGTTATCTGGCTGCACAGCATAACCAAGCATTCAAAGGTGGATCTGGCTCAGGCCATGAGCTTTACTACCACCAAGCAAGACTACCATAAAGAATTAGTCGATTCCGATACCGCGCCAAGTATTCGTTTCTATGGGACGCTTGCCCCCGGTGAGACCTTCAGTGCGGACAAAATCGTGACGATGTATACCTCGCGTGATGCCGAGGACCCGATCGCTTCCGCAATACACAATCTTCAGGATTTGTTAGCGGTCACGCACGTCTCACCAGAAGCAAATACGCGTGCTTCATCCCCGGTTGATGAAGATACGATTGAGTTGTCACCGACGGTGACACCCACCTACGATGCGCTCCTCACCCACAGTAGCGCGGCCTGGCAACAGTTCTGGCAAATTGCGGATATCATCATTGAGGGAGACGAGAAAGCACAGATTGGTACACGCTATAATATCTACCAGTTGCGCATTAATGTCTCAGCACACGATGATCGCTACAGTGTAGCAGCGAAGGGTTTAACAGGCTTTGGTTATCGGGGTCACATCTTCCATGATACCGAAATCTTTATGTTGCCCTTCTACACCTATGTCATGCCTGCTATCGCGCGTAATCTGCTGATGTATCGCTATCACTTGCTGCCAGGCGCACGGCAAAAGGCTGCTAATAACGGGTATGAGGGTGCTCAATACCCTTGGGAGAGTACATTAGATGGCGAGGAGGCCACGCCTCCTGCGATCATCCATCCTGAGTCAGGGGAAGTTATCTCGGTCCTCAATGGCTTCATCGAACTGCATATTACCGCAAGCATTGCCCATGCAGTCTGGCAATATTGGCGCGTGACAGGCGATGATGAGTTTATGCGCGACTATGGTGCAGAAATATTGTTGAGCACAGCGATGTTCTGGGCGAGCCGAGCGGAAGAACACGAGCAGCACCACGAATACGAGATTACTAATGTCATCGGTCCTGACGAGTGGCACGAACATGTCAACAACAACGTGTATACCAATATCATGGCCCGCTACAATATCCGCTATGGTCTTGCTATTCTCGCATGGCTCCAGACGACCAGCCCTCGCAAAGCGCAAGTCCTAGAACAACAACTGAAGCTGACGCCACAAACTGTTGAGCACTGGAAGGATGTAGCTGATCACTTGCGCATTGATCAGGACTTGACCACCAAAGTGCTAGAGCAGTTCGATGGTTTCTTTAAGCTGGAACCATTTGATCAAACACAATACGCCGGGCGTAAAGACTCCTACCAGGGTATCTTAGGTGTGCATGAAGTACAAAGGTATCGCATCATTAAGCAAGCTGACGTGCTGATGCTGCTCACGGTACTCAAGCAGGAGTTCGATTACGAGACCAAAAAAGCCAATTGGGACTACTACTATCCCATCACGGACCACGACTATGGCTCATCATTGACACCCGCGCTCCATGTTATCCTGGCCTGTGAGCTAGGATTACTGGATATTGCTTATCAGATGTTTATGAAAGGTGCACTGGTCGATCTGGAAAATCTGCGTGGCAACACACCAGAGGGCATCCATGCCGCTTGCTCAGGTGCTGTCTGGCAAGCAACCATCCTGGGCTTTGCTGGATTGCGCATCAATGATGATGGCTATACCACCGCTATACAGTGGCCTGACGGGTGGACGCGTCTCGCTTTCTCTTTCTACTATAAAGGGGAGCTGATCCATATAGATCTGCGCAAGTAGATCCGATAAACGATAAAGACAGCGCAAGAGAGCTTCTCGCCTTGCCAAACAAGAAGCTCTCTTGTTTGAGAAAACAGAAAATTACCCGGCAATACCTATTGACAAGATCGCAAAGTCATAGTATTATGTCACCTGTGAGCAGGCACTAGTAATACCGTACTGAACGCACAAATAGCTATGGCGCATTCGTCTAGTGGCCTAGGACATCGCCCTCTCAAGGCGGAGATCACGGGTTCGAATCCCGTATGCGCTACCACCTACCGTCTCAAGTCCCGTCTCAGGCGACTTGAGACGGTTTTTTGTTGCCCTTATGTAGCAACCCGATTCCTGTCAAGCATCAGGACAATGCTAATACACTTTTGGCTCTTCATATTATGATACCTTATTTAATAATTCTTTTACTCTTCTTCTGGTATTTTGGGGAAATTTTTGTCTATAATAAAAAAAACTTTATCCAACAAAAAGCTGTTTCACTGAAAATGGAAAAAATGAGTGAGGTTTTGCTTCCTCTTGTTCTCACCGCTCTCATGGTGGGCATCATTCTTGGTGTCCTGATCACTTTGAAAAGAAGAAGAGACCGACAAGATCCGACGGTGGTTATCGCTCGCATACACCGCTTGAGCCAATGGGTCACAGCGTCCTCCACTGTGGATACTATCTACCCTCATGAGAGTCATAAGAAACTCTTTTTGCCCTTTAAATGGTTTGTCAATGACAAATTACTGCTTGTCGCTCACGGAGAATTCATCGCAGGAATTAATTTGCAGAACATTACTCAAGAGGATACTGTCATCAACGGACGCACGATCCAGATCAAGCTCCCCCAACCAGAAATGCTCACCCCTAGTGGAAGTGGACTCGATGAGGACAAGACCTATGTCTATTCCCGTTCCAGTGGGATTTTTGCCCAAAAAAAAGATACCGAAACAGATGCAAGGAGGGCAGCATTGCAGCTTTTAAGAGAAAAGGCTGCAAAAAAAGACGTTCTCCTTGATGAAGCTACTACGAGTGCCTCTCTTCAACTAGAAACCCTTCTCAAATCCATGGGCTTCACCCAGATCACGATTACGCTTCCAGGAGGCACATACACCTCTTGGTTAGGGAAAATAAAGACACTTCCAGATCGACAACTCACTTCCAGCACAAACAAAGCAGACCAACAAGAGCAACAGCGTTGATAAGACCGCTTCCAGACAGACAGAGTGCTGACTTGAGAGAGCATGTTGCCGTGGGGCAAGCACAGACGATGGCATAGGAAGGGACAAAAAAAGCACAATAACATGCAAAGCTTGCATGTTTACGTTATAATACTTTTAAGTGGTTTTAACATAGAAATCATGCTTTACAGGAAACAATAGGATAGTATCGCTAGTAATCGACTAGCTAAGAACAGCATTGATCTAAAGATGATTAGCGAACAGACGCCTGAAAACCATACTGCCGCTCTTGTCTCGACAAGCCAGGCGGAGTGTCAGACGGTTCTTGCCTTGGAAGGCATGACGTGTGCCTCTTGCGCCATGCGCATCGAAAAAGGGCTTAGGAAAATACCAGGTGTGCAAGATGTCACCGTCAACTTTGCCACCGAGCAAGCCACTGTCACCTATGCTCCGGTAGAGGCCACCATTGAGCATATGACACAGAAGGTAGACGCACTTGGTTACAAAGCCATGCTCTACGTCGCTCCTACAAGACAAAAAGCGGTAACACACGAGTCACTGGTGGATGCGCCCCTCCAAGAAGATCAGCAAGGAAAACGACAGCGTGCAGAACTTGCGCGCAAGCGTATCCTATTGATACTGAGCATCGTTCTTGCTGTGCCTGTCGTGACCCTCAACATGTTTTTTATGGACCTCTTCCCTCTGGAAAATCTGCTTCTGTTAGTGCTCACCACTCCTATCTGGGCAATCGTTGGCTGGGATTTTCATCGTGGTGCCCTCAAAACGCTGCGTCACGGCGGTACCAACATGGACACCTTGATCTCACTTGGCTCGACGGCTGCCTACGGTATGAGCGTGGTTGCCACATTCTTTCCACATGCTTTGGGTTCTCTCACCTTCTATGATACAGCAGCCTTGATCGTCACGCTGATCTTCCTGGGCAAATACCTGGAGGCTCGCGCGAAGGGGCAGACCAATGAGGCGATCAAGAAGTTGATGGGATTACAAGCTCGCACAGCACATGTCATACGCGACGGCAAAGAAGTGGAACTGCCAGTGGAGCAGGTACATATCGATGATGAAGTGATCGTGCGTCCCGGTGAGAGGATTCCAGTGGATGGAGTTGTCCTGTCCGGCTCCTCCTCCGTAGATGAGTCGATGATAACCGGCGAAAGTGTCCCGGTAGAGAAGGGTGTTGGCGATCCGCTCATCGGAGCAACTCTTAACCAACAGAGCCTGCTACGGATGCACGCAACGAAGGTGGGAACTGATACTATGCTGGCTAGTATCATTCGCATGGTTGAGCAAGCTCAAGGCTCCAAGGCTCCGATCCAGCGCCTTGCTGACACTATTTCAGGCATTTTTGTGCCGGTTGTGCTAGCCATTTCGGGTCTCACCTTCATTAGCTGGATAGTCATCGCCAATCTGACCACGGTAGGGGAAACGTCAGCTGCTCATTCTGGCACTCACATGGCAATGGCCAACGACCCTTGGCTTGTGGCTATCGTGCCAGCTATAGCTGTCCTGGTTGTGGCTTGCCCTTGTGCGTTGGGTCTGGCAACGCCAACTGCGATTATGGTTGGAACGGGCAAAGGTGCTCAGCTAGGCATTCTCATCAAAGGAGGTGAGAGTCTCGAACGTATTCAAGCAGTGCGAGCCGTCTTGCTCGACAAGACTGGCACTATTACCAAAGGCAAACCTGAACTGACCGATGTGATCGCTGTTTCCAATATCTCGGAAGATAATCTGCTGCGTCTGGTGGCGCAAGCGGAACAAGGCTCAGAACACCCACTGGCTAGCGCGATTGTGGAAGGCGCAAAGGCGCGAGGGCTTTCACTTGGCTCTATTCCACAACGCTTGACCGCACTTGCCGGACGTGGTTTAGAAGCACTCGTTAATAGCCACAGCGAACTGCTTTATTTTAGAGAATTCTCACAGAAGAAAATACCGTCCCGTAGTAGGATCGCTCGTGTCAGGTTGGAACCATTGTATGCAGGTCAATATAGTCACCTCCTGGTTGGAACAAGGCGTCTTTTTACTGAACGTTCCATTGCCTACACGGCAGCAGAAAGGCTTCTAGAAGCTTTGGAAAAGCAAGGCAAGACGGCGATGCTCGTTGCTGTCGATGGAGCATTAGCAGGCATCATTGCGGTCGCGGATACCGTCAAGGTGGGTTCGGCCCAAGCGATCCAGCAGTTGCAGGCGCAAGGCATTACCGTCTGGATGATCACAGGCGATAATCAAAGGACTGCTCTGGCGATTGCCGCACAGGTTGGCATTTCCCCAAAACATGTGCTTGCTCCTGTCCTGCCAGAAGACAAAGCCAATCAGGTTAAGCACTTGCAGGAGCAAGGGCTGGTAGTAGCCTTCGCGGGCGATGGCATCAATGACGCACCTGCACTGGTGCAAGCTGATGCGGGCATTGCAATGGGAACAGGCACAGACATTGCAATGGAAGCCTCAGACATTACCCTGGTTAAAGGAAACCTGAAAAGCGTCGCGACGGCCTTAGCTCTCTCGCGTGCAACCTTACGCACCATTCAGCAGAATCTTTTCTGGGCCTTTGCTTACAACATCATTCTTATTCCAACGGTCATACTCTCCCCGCTCGTTCCCTTCTTGAGGGAGCAGGCTCCTATCTTCGCAGCAGCAGCGATGGCTCTTTCATCAATCACCGTGTTGAGCAATTCGCTCCGGCTGCGACGCTTCCGCACCTAGTGCAGAAACACGAGAGCTGGTAGGGATTGGGGGTGGCATTTGGCGAAGCCACCTTGGCGGGGTTTGGGGTGTCCCCAAATTCTCCCATTCCCCAAAGGGTTTTGGGGTTCTGCACTAGTGCGTCCGTTCACGAGAGGGCATGATCAGCGGAAAAGGAAGGTGAAATATACTGCAAGACAAAGACTGATCCAGCTCTACGTCATTGCTAGAGTACATAGTATTTTTGATGTTCTTTTAACAAAAGGAGAATTTAGATGATGCAGTCAACAACACTTGTGTCTCCCGATATCTCATGTCAGCATTGTCAGCGTGCTATCGAGGGCGCAGTTGGGAAAATAGGTGGCGTTAAAAAGGTGACAGTGAATATTGCTGCTAAGGCAGTGTATGTCGAATATGATCCTCGGCTTGTTACACCAGCTAGGATTGAACAAGTGATGGATGACGTTGGCTATACAGTCACGAAATAAGAAACACTACACAAGAAAAGGAACAATTCCAATGCAAACAGAGATTACCGTTACACTTTCTCGTCTGAACTGCAATGGCTGTGTGCGTAATGTGACCAAGGCCCTGCAAACCTTGCCAGAACTTGAAATCATCCAGACGGACATTGCCACAAAGACGGTTCACTTACGCTATGCTGAGGATCAGGTCTCCCTGGAGCAGATCAAAAAGGTCCTGCTTGAGGCCAACTATCCTGTTGTCGCGCAACAACCTGTCTCTTAGGACCAATACAGGAAAGCACAGCAACGGGAGTGCGAGAGAGGAGAGGTCTATCTCTCACCGGATTGAGCGTTCTCTGATCTGGTGAGAGATAGCCATGCGTTGGTCTTCAGATCAACGGTTTCTCGTCATACCACAAAATCGTGGGCATGACCTGCTCTGACAAAGTATCTGAGCTAGCCGCAGGTACACGGATTACATGTGCAAGGATTGCAAGAACATCCTGCGTGCGCGTGAGAGATCTCTTCTTTGATCTCTTCTTTGGCAGAAGGCATGCTGTTGCCGCAGGTACACGGATTACATGTGCAGGGATTGCAAGAACATCCTGCGTGTGCGTGAGAGATCTCTTCTTCGACAGAGTGATGTGATTGAACTGCTGGAGTCATATGGATCATTCCTCCTGTGTGAGATACACGTATGCAAAAGGGTCGGGAAGCAAGATACGAAAAGCACTACAAGGACAACTTGAGAGAGAGCACTCTTTACTATTGTACATACAACCCTGAAAGTAGTGCAGGATTGATGAACGAGAGCACCCCATAAGCAACGAGTGCCATCCCGATTAGAGGATTGAGGCGCGAAGCATCGTGCCAGACTTTCTCTATGAAGATGACAAGCGTAATAAGCACCATCCAAGGCAGATTCATTAAACCAACTGCGAGTAAGACGATCATCAGGTTGCCACAACATCCTAGACAAGAAAAACTATGCTCTATTCCCACTTTCAGATCCAAGAAGGGAGAGCGAGCAGATACATCCTGAGCTACACAGCAAACGTCGCAACCCAAGGAAGGATTACAATGTGTCAGGAAACGCCTTTGCAGAGGTGTTATCTGATAGATACCAGCTAAGATGAAAACGATGATACCCAGACCGATACCCTGCAAGGGTGCATGAAGCATCAGGTAGTTGCTTAACAAAGCAAGGAAAAAGATAGGAATGCCGAAACAACACCACACGAGCAGATACCCAAGCAGAAACAGCAAGAGCCGCAGACTGATGATGAGAAAAGAGAAGGATTGCTGCCGTAGGTATTCATAGCGTACCGAGACCATGGGAGCCAGTGCAGGAAGCATCATTGCTGCCATCATAATCGTCCAAAAGAGCAGAAACGGACCCAACGGCAGACCCATCGTTCCATACATCGGCAGAAAGTGCATCGCAAATAATTGCTGATAGGTGAGTACCCAGGCAAGCCCTGCCAAGAGAAAGGTGAGAAGCCAAGCAAATGGATAGCTTGCAGCTTGAGGAAGTTTGATGACTCTTGACATATTAGAAGATTACTCTCCTTCCTCGCAATATTGGTTGGGAAGATGCTAAGAAATATTATGTTCTTGAATAGTCAAGACATGAAGACGCGTACATATCTTCTCATTTAAGAGTACACCGACAAATGGTACATTGTCAAGTGTATAGGGTAGCTATAAACCGATAAGATAACTGAGAGGAATCTAACAGGACCACAGCCATCATATGCTTGACAAGAATATCCCAACAGAGAGGCTGGCTTACATACTCTCTCATTGCCCTATCGAAAACATTTTGCTATAGTAATGGTGACACTTTCCCATGGATAGTTCTTATCTATCTCTCCCATCCAATGGGAAGAATTTAATCTCACACATGCGGGTTGAAAGGAAGACTCATGTATAAAAAAGTGCTATTTGGAATGATCGGCTTAGCACTCTTGTCCATTGTACTAGTAGCTTGTACCATCAAAGATACATCTGTGATCTCATCAGGTCCAGTGGTGAAAATGGGGAGTTCCACTTTTATCACGACAACCATCACTATCAAAAAAGGCGATAGTATCAATCTCGTTGATACAACGTCATCACCCCACGTTATCGCCAATGGTATTTGGGATGGCTCTGCCGCCAAACCAGGAGCAGAGCCGGGTGCACCAAAAGTGAATAATCTCAATTTCAGTGGCAATGATTCTAAATCCATTGGTCCGTTCACTACAGCAGGCTCATTTAAACTGTACTGTACTATCCACCCAGGCATGAATCTCGTCGTGACTGTAGCATAGCCCAACCTATTTACCTCTACAAAGCGACAAGAAGAGTAATAGAGAGCAGAAGAGAGTAGCAGGGCCACTACAAGGGATTTGCCATGCACGCCCTGATCGCCTTGCCTCTCGCCCTCTCTTTATTTATCGGCTTCTCTTTAATTTACAAGAATAAGGTGCCCACCCAAGATATAGTACTTTCGTAGCAGGTACAACACAAAGCGCATTATGCTGAACGTTTACTATGTTATACTCGCAAACAGGGTACTTGACGAAAAGATGAAAATAGGTGATACAAGTTTTATGAAATCGCGTCTATGGAACCGCTGCAAAGCAGGCCCGGTATTTTCGCTGTATTTGAAGTGTGGAGCCGTTTTTTCTCTTCTTCTCATGAGCATACTCGTTGTGGCCTGTGGAGATACGACGACAACAACTTCACCTCTCTCTAGTAGTGGTCCCGCGCCGACGGTGACTATCCAAATGAACAGTAACACATCGGTACCAACGCTCCCAGATTTCTGGTGCGGGGCATGGGCACCTCAAACGACTCCCGCGTTCAACCAGCACGGGAATACACTTGTCACGATCAACGCCAAGTTTGTGCAAAATACTAATGGTAATCCACAAGGCGTGGGAGACGCAACTGCGACAGCAACCATCTGGTGGAGCCCCAATGTATCAGAAACACAACAGGCAACCACAACAGGTGATGGCTTGGCAGTCTTCTTTTTCTCAGCCAAGGGGAAAGATATGGCCGTCAATCATAATTCCATTGTGACGGTGCAGTTTACTAAGCCCGGTGTTAAGACCTGTACTGTAGACCAAGAGCGCGCAGCATTCTTTACGCTGATCCCCGCCACTTCACCAAGCGCCACTCCGTGCGCACACAAAAAACACAATAATGGACAATGCAAGAACGGCGGCTAAACCAGAGTTGGGAGGCTGAGGCAGCTTCTCAACTTGCGATCTCACTTGTCACCATGCTATACTTTTCCCATACCCTGTGGATAGGGGTAGAGAAGGGAGAAGGCAATGCGTGCAGAAAAGCCAGAGGTTGTCAAACGCTTAAATTACATTGAGGGGCATCTCAAAGGCGTCCGCAAGATGGTTGAGGAAGATCAGTACTGTGTAGATATTCTTCGTCAGACCTACGCGATCCGCAAGGCCATCGAGAAACTCGAAGCCATCATCCTGGAAAACCATCTCCATATGTGCGTTCCCGAAGGCATCCAGAGTGGCAAGGCCGATGCTGTCATTGAGGAACTGGTACAACTGTACAATCTGGCGGGAAACCGCTAAGCAGATCTGACCCAAGCAAGAATGTCCATGGAAGACACTATCAGCGGTCATTCGACTTCTTCCTGGACGTTTTACTATATAGGAGGCATATAATGGCAACAACAGCAACAGATGTGACGCTCTCGGTTCCAGACATGAGCTGTCAGCATTGTGTGAATACCATCGACGCTACCCTCAAGCAACTCCCCGGTGTAGAATTCGTTGCGATAGATCTCTCGCACAAGACTGTCCACTTACGCTACAATGCGAGCCAACTGTCCTTGGAAAAAGTTGAAGCTGCGCTTGACGACGCTGGCTATACGGTTGCACAATAGCGCTTAGTAAAGTAGAGCTTGATGAGAGAATTCATCAAGCTCTACTTTACTAAGCGCTATTGCGCGACTGTAAGGTATTGAAGACTGAATAACTGCCTGGCGTCTGTCCATACTTGCTGAACAGTAAAGCCCGCTGTCACCGCCAGATCTGCAAACTCTTCCAATGTATACTTGTAGGATCTCTCTGTCCAGATGCTCTCTCCCAACTTGAAAGCGATCTCGACTTCGCCGATGCGCACCACCTGATTTTTCAGACTGACCAGATGCATCTCGACACGGCTCTCACCAGGATTATAGAAGGCGTAATGCCCAAACTGGTGCAGCTGGAAGGTACCAGCTAACTCCTGATTGATCCTTGCCAGAATGTGCTTGTTGAACTGAGCCGTTACACCTTGCGAGTCGTTATAGGCACGATGCAGAATGTTGAAATCTTTCTTCAAATCGACTCCGATGAGCAAGCCGCCGCCCTTGCAAGCCTTTGCGATCTGTTTCAGAAACGCCTCTGCTGGCCCTGGATCAAAGTTCCCTATTGTGGAGCCGGGAAAGTAGCCCACTCTGCGCGATACTGGCTTACTTGGTGTGGGCAGCTCGAAATCTCCCGTATAGTCAGCACAAATGGGAAGTATCTCTAGGGTGGGATATGACATCCCTAGCGCTAGCATAGCCTGCAACAGATAGGCTTTCGAGATGTCAATGGGCACATAAGCGGCCAATGCTGGCAACGCATCTAGCAGTGTATGTGTCTTTACGCTACTTCCACTACCATATTCGATCAGCATACACTGGGAGCCAAGCAACGCGACGATCTCGCCCGTTGATGCCTGCATGATGCCTAACTCTGTGCGTGTCGGATAGTACTCATCCAGTTCACAAATCTGGTCGAATAGCCCGGCACCCACTGCATCGTAGAAGTATTTCGATGGCAGTTCTTTGCTGTCCTTACTTAATCCTTGTAAAACCTCTTCACGAAAGGTGGCTTGCTCCGGCTCATAGTCGTACAACGGAAACGTACTGGCACTTTGTGGTAAAATGCTACACCTCTCTTGCTAGTCGTATACCCATAAACTGCCATTGCGCATGCGGTGGGAAGAAGTTGCGATAGGTAGAGCGTATATGCGAAAGGGAGGTCGCACACGAACCACCTCGCAGCACAAACTGGTTGCACATGAACTTTCCATTATACTCTCCCAGCGCACCGGCAGCTGGCTTATAGCGAGGATAGGGCGAGTATGCACTCTGCGTCCATTCCCAGACATCGCCATAGAGTTGTGCTGGCTGTCCCTCTATGGAGGATGCACTTAAGGGAGCAGGATGATAGAGACCGCTCTCAACAAAGTTTCCTGCCAGCGGAACAGCGCGCGCTGCTATCTCCCACTCAGCTTCTGTAGGCAATCTGGCTCCCGCCCAGCGTGCATACGCATCCGCCTCATAATAGCTGATATGACAGACTGGCTCACTCTTCTCGCCTGCCAATCTTGCGCTTGTACCGTTGCCCAGCCTTCCGAGAGCCACAAAAGGGGATTGGTATACCCACCATCCTCTATAAACGCCAGGTATTCTCCGTTGGTGACTAGTCGTGAGGCGAGCTGGTAGCTGTGGACAAACTGGCGGTGACGAGGACCTTCATTATCAAAGCTAAACCCGCCTCCCTCATGGCCAATCCAATAGAGTCCTTCGGGATACGAACTCCATGCTAATGCTGCAACAGGAACAGCTGGCGCTCGCTCTCTGGAAACATAAGCTGGATAAAGCGGATTGCATGAGAGGACATGCTTAATATCGGTTAACATCAGTTCCTGATGCTGTTGTTCATGATTAAGACCAACTAGCATGATTGGCAACAGACTAGCTAATTGCTTTTCATCTGCCCGCCCCAGGAAATTGAGCACATGCTCATCGATATAATGACGATATTCATAGACCTGCTGTACCGTAGGACGCGAAATGAGTCCGCGTTTGGGGCGGCAGTGTCGTTGCCCAAGGGTGTTGTAGTAGGAGTTAAAGAGATAGGCGTACTGCGGGTGTAACGTCTGGTAATCAGGGACAGTCGGTATGAGGAGAAACGTCTCCCAGAACCAGCTTACGTGAGCAAGATGCCATTTGGTGGGGCTGACATCGGGCATCGATTGGATGACGTAATCTTCGGCGGTAAGCGGTTGACACAGGGTCTCGGTGAAACTGCGAACGGTTTTGTACTGCTCGATGAGTGCATGAGCAGAGACTGTGTTCCGTTGCAACGAACATTCCTGGCTATCCTTTGCCATCAAGGTCTCCTTTGGCAGCGTTATCCACGTGAATTGCATGGATAGGATGACAGCTACAAGACGATGAAACAAGGATGTGCCCCTTCTCAGAGAAGCACACATCATGCAAAAACTCGGAGTTGCAAAAATTCTCCGTACTCAATAGAGTATCATAAGTAGTTTTCCAAAATCTAGCACCCCCGTCAATAGATCATATGTTCTACTCTTTTTGCTTGGCAATATGCACGTTGTACAAAGAAACAAATCTAAACATACAATATGTCCGTACAGCCATTGCCCGTTATATGTATCATTATGTATAATTTTAGACAAAATACTTTATCGGCTGGCAAATACATAGTATGCTTTTATACGCATATCCACACCACCAGCTCATTCCGAGCGAGAAAACAACCTGGTTAGTGACCCGAAACAGCCATACACTCATTCACTCACTACCAGAAAAATGTTATTTGACAATCTTAATGAGTCATAAAAGCATGTATCCCCTGAAAACCTATCCTTTAAGCATACCGCAGAGTACAAGGAAAAGTAGCAAGGAGCTGGCACAGGGGGTCTTAAGTACAAATAAAGAAGGCAAAAGAGGTAACGTCATGTTCAACACCAATTCCCCAACCGATGTTCTGGCTGGGCTTTTGGCAGGGGTGTTCCTGCTGCTTTATGGTGTGCGGCTAGTCTCAGATGCAGTTCAGCGAGTAGCCAGTTGGCGAATGCAAGAGATGCTGACCCGACTGTCGGCGTACCCACTGGCCACCTTTGGCACTGGCATTGTCGCTACAACCATCCTTCAGAGTTCCAACGCCACAGCGTCTCTACTCGTTGAACTGGTGAGTACAAGTCTTGTCCCTTTGAGTACTGCTATAGCGATGCTACTTGGAGCCAATGTAGGAACCACGCTGGTGGTTCAACTGCTAGCGTTCCACATTACCGATTATGGGATACCACTCATCGGACTGGGCACAGTGATCGCTCTGTTTACGCACGACCGTCCTACTTCTCGTCGCTCTGGTCGTGTGCTCTTCGCCTTTGGCTTGATCATGTTAGGTCTGGCAACCATACAGGCAGCCGGTAAGCCCCTTGCCGCCAGCCCGATCACGGCGCAAATTCTACAGTCCCTGGCGGAAGCTCCACCTGTCCTGGTCCTGATTGGTGCTCTACTGGCTGTGGTCCTCAACTCCAGCGCCGCCTCCATCGGACTGGTGCTCACCCTAGCTGAGAATAAAGCCCTTCCAACATCTGCGGCTCTGGCACTCACGCTGGGTGCGAATGTTGGGACCACACTGCTCCCACTACTTGCCTCCCTCAATAAGGGGATGTTAGCAGGACGCCGTCTAGCACTTGTGCACAGCGGTACTAAACTGCTGGGTGCAGCTATCTTCCTGCTCCTGCTTGATCCACTGACTGCTCTCCTGCCCCAGATATGGCCTGATCCCGGCGTACAGGTAGCGATGCTCCATCTCTGCTTTAACCTGATACTCGCGCTTCCCTTTCTTCCATTCGTTGGCTTTCTCGCCCGCTTGATGGAACGACTCTTACCCGAAGAGAAGAGCGGGCAGAGCGCGGCGGTGACAGGTCCCCGTGTGCTAGATGCACGCGCCCTGGAAACTCCTGCTGTCGCTCAAGGACTGGCTACCCGTGAGACGCTACGTATGGCCGATATTGTGACTCATATGCTTGAGCTTAGCATCCAGGCCTTTGCAGAGCAACCCGACGCCATCCAGAAGAGCATTGAGGCTATGGATGATCAATTGGACGAGTTAAATACTGCTATCAAAAGCTATCTGACCCAGTTGGATGAGAAAACCATGAGCGAGGAACAAGCAGGCCAGAATATTACCTTGCTCTATATCATCAACGACCTGGAAGCCATTGGGGATGTGATTACCAAACGCTTTATGTATCTAGCACACCGCCGGTCACGTAATCTCGTCTCCTTTTCAGAGGAAGGTTGGGAGGATCTGCTCAGCTATCACCAGCGGATCGGCGAAGCGCTCCAGCAGGTCCTGGCGGCGCTGGCAACGCAGAATCTGATGCTGGCAACCGATTTTCTGGCCCGCAAAGAAGAACTGCAACGGATCAAGCGCGAGCTGCATCTCAGTCATTTTCGCCGCTTGCGCGCAGGTATTCCGAACACTACGACCTCTAGTGCCATCCATCTGGATCTGCTTGATGCGATGAGTGCTATTCTAACTCACACCTCAAATATCGCTCATGCCCTGCAAGGCGAGGAGGTGCAATAAGGGGCGAAGACTATAGAAAAGCGTCGCGTGATTGGTAGTACTGATCATACGACGCTTTTTTGTTATCTTGGATCTCTCTATTAAACATGCTTGACCAGCGGGTGTACATCCTGAATCAGGCTGCATGTCAAGAGAAATGCCATCCCCTTGTACCTACACCCCTCTGTCAATGACCTCCGGCTAGAAGCCTTCGGCTTGCACATAGTACAACATTTGTTCTAATTCTTGTGAAGTTCCTGTACGGCCTACTACTACTTGAAAGATGACCCCTCTATGAACGACAATTACCTTTAGTGTCCTTACCGCAAGAGCAAGATCATAGAGAGAGCATTGAACGGTACAAGCACCGGCCATGCAGACCAATGGTCTTCCATAATTCCTTAGTCAGCATTAGTAAAAAGTAACTTATTTTGCTCATTTACTTCACAAATGAGCTAAGAATTGGAGAAGCAATGTGATACAGCTATTCCGTTTTTTAAGACCATATCGCTTTACTATAGTACTTGTCTTTGTGCTCGTTTTCTTACATTGTAGATATAGGTATTGTGAAAGGAGATATAACATATATTATGCATATAGGCAGCTTTATGCTGCTAGTGACATTTGGTGGCATGCTGTGTGCCGTCATGGCCAGTTTTTTTTCGGCTCAGGTGGCCATCGGTTTTGGCCGCATCACTCGTCACAAGATTTTTACGCACGTTGAGCATTTTTCATTACATGAATTTGATACCTTCGGTACAGCATCGCTGATCACACGCACAACGAATGATACAACACAGGTACAACAGGTTCTCATTATTCTATTGAGCATGATGATCAGTGCACCCCTGATGTGCATTGGCGGCATTATCCTGGCAATCGCACAGGACCGTGCTCTGGCCTGGATTCTTGCCACGGTCATACCGATTGTTGTGCTCGCCATTGTGGTGATGATGAGTAAAGCAATACCGCTCTTCAAACTCATGCAGGTGAAACTTGATAAACTCAATCTTTTGATCGACGAAGGGCTGACTGGTGTTCGTGTTATTCGTGCATTTGATCGTATCGATCATGAGCAAAAGCGTTTCGACGAGGCCAACGTCGATCTTACCAATATCGCCATCAAGGTCAACCGCATTGTGGCAGCATTGATGCCTCTTATGATGCTCGTGCTCAATCTCTCAACGGTGGCGATCTTGTGGTTTGGTAGCATCCGTGTCAGTAATGGGGAAATGCACATTGGAGCCTTAATTGCCTTTCTGCAATATGCGACACAAATTCTGTTTGCGCTACTGATGGTCTCGATGATGTTTGTGATGCTGCCACGTGCCTCTGTTTCAGCGGATCGCATTAATGAGGTGCTACGCATGAAGCCAGAGATCAATGATGCCGCTACTGTGAAACAAGCTGGGGAAGAACGAAGCTCTATTGAGTTTCAGCACGTCACCTTTAGTTACCCCGGCGCGGAGGAACCTGCCATCTGCGACATTTCATTTCGTGCACTCCCCGGCCAAGTTACGGCAATCATCGGCGGTACCGGAGCGGGCAAATCGACATTGGTCAGTTTGATGCCACGTTTCTACGATGTCGATAGCGGCAGCATCCTCGTTGATGGCGTAGATGTACGCGAGATGTCACAAGAACATTTGCGCGCGAAAATTGGCTTGGTACCCCAAAAGGCCGTACTCTTCTCAGGTACCATTGCAGAGAATATTCGCTATGGCAAAGAAGATGCATCGGATGAAGAAATACAACACGCAGCGGCTATTGCTCAGGCAACTGAATTTATCTCGCAGATGAAAGATGGTTTTGACGCCATCATTGCACAGGGAGGTACCAACATTTCTGGTGGACAAAAGCAGCGCCTCTCTATTGCCCGTGCGCTGGTCAGAAAACCGGAGATTTATCTCTTCGACGATACCTTTTCAGCACTCGATTTTAAGACCGATGCCCGCTTACGAGCAGCGCTAAAAAAGGAGACACGTGCGGCCACAGTGCTAATCGTTGCGCAGAGAGTAAGCACAGTTATGGATGCAGACCAGATCATCGTTTTAGATGAAGGGCGCATTGTAGGTATGGGTACACATCGTGAGCTGATGAAATCCTGCGCAGTGTATCACGAAATTGTTGCCTCACAACTTTCACTGGAGGAAATTGCATGAGTCTAGATCGCAGAGTACAGAGACCTAACGGACCTGGGGGCATGGTACCTGGACCCTGGGGTGGTCGTGGCGCGATGGGCATGCCCGTACAGAAAGCAAAAGATTTTCAAGCCACTTTCCAGCGGCTACTCGGCTACTTTCTGGTACAGAAATATCAGCTCTTCATCGTCATAGCAACATCAATACTCAGCACAGTCTTCTACATCATTGGTCCTAAAATTCTGGGTTTAGCAACCAGCAAGCTTTTTGAAGGTCTATTGCTGAAATTCAAGCGCGTGCCAGGTGCGACCATCGATTTCGTCTTCATCTCGCATATCCTTCTGCTACTGGCCGGGCTGTATGTTATTGGTGCAGTCTTCGGTTATCTGCAACAATACATCATGGCAAGTGTGGCACAAAAAACTGTCTATACGTTGCGCCAACAAGTCGAAGCGAAACTCTCACGTTTACCACTAAGATTTTTTGATGCGCGCACGCATGGCGAAATCCTGAGCCGTGCCGTCAATGACATGGATAATATCAGTACCACGTTGCAGCAAAGCCTCACGCAGCTGATTACTTCCGCCGTCATGGTGCTTGGCGTCATTGTCATGATGATCACCATTAGCCCTTTGCTGTCCCTAGTCGTTGTGCTCACCCTGCCACTCAGCGTGTTCGTTACCACGGTGATTGCCAAACGTTCACAAATCTACTTTGCCCAACAACAGAGGTTTCTGGGTGAACTCAACGGACATGTAGAAGAAATGTATACAGGACATAAGATTGTCAAAGCATTTGGGTATGAGGAGCAAGCCATTGAGAACTTTCATAGGCTGAATGACAAATATTACAACGCAGGATGGAAGGCACAGTTCATCTCTGGTATTATCATGCCTCTTATAATGAGCATTGGCAATATTGGCTACGCCTTTGTCAGTGTTGTCGGTGGCATTATGGTCATACAACGAGCTATTCAAATTGGGGACGTACAGGCGTTTATTCAATATGCAAGACAATTTACCATGCCTATCACCCAGTTAGCGAATATGGCAAATATTATTCAATCGACAATAGCATCAGCAGAGCGCATCTTTGAATTACTCGATGAAGAAGAGGAAATACTAGATACTGCCGATGCAAAAGTCATTACAGCTCCCAAAGGCATAGTGCAGTTCGAGCACGTGAAGTTCGGCTATAAAGAAGATACTATGCTGATTGAGGACATGAATATCGATGTCCAAGCGGGACAGACGATCGCCATTGTCGGTCCAACTGGGGCGGGCAAAACCACACTCGTCAACCTATTGATGCGCTTCTATGAACTCAATGGTGGGCGCATAACGATTGATGGTGTAGACATTAAGGAGCTGAGGCGAGGAGATCTACGCCGTTTGTTTGGTATGGTACTACAAGACACCTGGCTCTTCAATGGCACAATACGAGACAACATTGCGTATGGCCGCGAGGGAGCCACGGAAGACGAAATTATCCAGGCCGCCAGAGCAGCACATGCTGACCACTTTATCAGAACGCTACCTGAGAGCTACGACACGGTCTTAAACCAGGAAGCGACGAACCTTTCGCAGGGTCAGAAACAGCTCTTGACGATAGCGCGTGCCATCTTGGCTGATCCCGCCATCCTGATCCTGGATGAAGCGACCAGTAGCGTCGATACCAGAACGGAAGTCTCAATCCAAAAAGCCATGACAGCATTGATGAAAGGTAGGACAAGCTTTGTTATTGCACATCGACTCTCTACTATTCGGGACGCCGATCTGATTCTGGTCATGCATCACGGCAGCATCATAGAAAAAGGTACCCATAAAGAATTACTGGCGCAAGGCGATTTCTATGCAGATCTCTATAACAGCCAGTTCACGGGACAAACTCTACAGGAGGAAGCTGTATAAAGCATGAAAGATGGTTGATGGATGGCGGGACTGATCAGCCGCATCCATCAACCATAGCGTGCATACGTCACTCATCTTTCATGCAGTGCAGCTTGACTGCTGATTGTTAATAGATAGCATCTAGCTCTCTCAACATGCTCCAGACCAGACCTCTATAGGCAGTCCTACTAATCCTAATAGTACTATGTCCCCCTGATATGTTGAGGATTAGAAAAACACTATATAAAGTCACCAGAGGAAACAGTGAGAATGCTCCTTGCACTGTGAGGAGCATTGTTTCTTCCTCTCCTAGAAGCTCTGCGATGAAAAGGAGCAGGAACAAGTTATACAGCAGAAATTAATAACAAGGAGAGAACCATGAATATCGAGCAGATCAAGTATCAGACATGTCCCTATGACGACGAAGAAGGTATTCTACTTGTAGATGCCGAGACGGAAACAATGCCAGAGACCGACGAAGACGGTGATCTACAATATTATTGTATGGCGGGCCATACCTTCTCACTTGATGAAGATGAGGTTTCCTGGTGACACACCCCTACTTAATCCCGCGTTTGCCTTTATGACTAACTATTTATACGAGAGGCCGAGCTTTCAGCGGACTGAAAGCTCGGCCTCTCTCGTACTCACCTACTAGTGATATTTTGACGGGCTTAATTCATAGTAAGTACGCCCTCACCCAAGACCTTATTCAAGGTTTCGCGCTTAATACGGTAGGACTGCCTGATACGCGAATGGGGCAGCACAACCGCTTCCAGCGCTCCATGCTTCACCCATCTACGCACAGTAGTATCATCTACACGCAAAATACGAGCTACTTCGGATACGGTTAAGAGATCATCCATTATAATACTCCTCTCTTCAAAGCCGCTTTCTCCTCGTTATCTTGGAGAGCTTCGTGCCAGCAGCGCACTCAAAGGTCTCGACGCCAATACTTCTGTGTATCGCAGACCAATGCTGTTCCCTGAATAGCCTACTAGATGAGCCAGACAGGACCAGTCGTTCAATCAGCCCGTCTTAACAGGAGATTGGACCCCTCATATACACTACAACTGATGCCCAGATCTTTCGCTGTTCTCAAATTTTAATACAGCAAGAGATCTCTGTAATCCCCTGATTCAGAAGATTATATGAAAAGTATATAATAACAATAAATATTTGTAAATAAAGACAAAAAGAAAAAGGTACTTATTACAAAAAATGGCACATGTTTGGCACATTATCCCATACCCATGGCACATGATTAACAGTATTCTTTGATAAAAAAGCATAATAGTCGAAGTTGAAGCTACCCGTGTACTATCAACCAGCGGCGCGACAAGTAAAGACGGTAATTTCTGGACGACAATTAAAACGTACTTGAGGCTCTACGGTACCTAGCCCTCGACTTGTATAATGCCACATCGTTTGCACACGGTATAGCCCCGCTTGATAGCGCTTACCAAGATAGGGCAAGCGCAAAGCCCCACGCCCCGGCAGCCGTACCTGCCCACCATGGGTATGACCAGAAAGCTGCACATCTATACGCCCGGTTGCCGCCGCTACATCGGCAAAATCAGGCTCATGGACGAGCAGCAGGGCCGCGCCTTCCGCTGGCAAGGTCTGTAACAGAGGGGTCAGTATAGTCTGGTGCGCCCAAACAGGAACGTAATTATCCTCAGGCCGTACCCACAAATCATCCATACCGACAAGATGGAGCATGGTATTAGCGCGCTGAATGGTATGTACGCGATTGTTGAGTTCCTGGATACCATAAGCACGAATCAGTGTACTTACTTCATTAGCATCGCTCCAATGGTCATGATTGCCAAGTACAGCAAAAACGCCATCACGCGCCCGCAATCCCTTTAACACCGAGAGTGTATCAGCCATGCCATCATACAAATAGGTGACAAAGTCGCCAGTAATGACTATCAAATCGGGATTTTGCGCATTCGCCGCCCCTACCACATATGAGAGACGCCCTGCATCCATCCAGGTCATATCTGCATGTATATCACTTAGCTGAACAATACGATAGCCATTAAATGCTGGTGCAAGACGCGATAGATGCAGATTAACCGATACCACATCCAGCCATGCTGGCTCAATGGTGCCCATATAAAAGAGGGAACCACTCCCCGCCACCACGGCCCCCATACCCGCTATACCTGTATACTTAAGAATATCTCTTCGTTTTAAAAACATACCTATCACGCCCTTTATGCTTAACAACAATGTATCTATTACATTGTACGATTGTAGCAAGAGAAAGTTTGAGACAGACCATGTATAAGCCAGAAACGCTATCCTTAGAGACCTTAAAGATGCTTTAAGAATTTCTTAGCGCTTTTATAAGGGAGACATGATTGAAACTCTTTATCATAGCATACCGTGTTACTATGTGTATATACAAGGAATACTCCAAATAGTCCATCTCGAAATGATCAAAAGGAGGTTTTACTATGCTTAGTTTGGTGCTCGCAGACATTAGCCTTACCTCGATTGTATGGTGGTTGTTCGTAGGTTTGATCGCTGGCTTCCTGGCCACAGTGGTGATGCGTGGTGGTGGCTACGGTCTCATTGGCGACATCGTCCTCGGTATTCTTGGCGCTGTCATTGGTGGTTTCCTGGCTGGCCTCGTCGGACTGGGTTCAGCGGGCTTGATTGGAACGATCATCATTGCCTTCATTGGCGCTTGTATCCTGATTGCCCTGTTGCGCATGGTCTCACGCAGGTATCCACCAGCACGCTTGTAAGCAAGCACTTGGCAACATTTGGGGAGTGGTTTGAGAGAATCACTCCCTTTTTGCGTTCTCAGTTCCACCACATTTCAAAAAGTTTGCAACAGCAAAGATAACCCCTCGGTCAAGACACACAAGAAATAATGGACGTATATCCTCAAGTCCAGCGAGGTATATTGCAAACAATAACGATCATTACCACCG
Organism: Chloroflexota bacterium; assembly: GCA_005879655.1. The sequence goes on from VBJK01000078.1 coordinate 27,983, forward strand.
ACATAGCAATCGAACAGTGTTACACTTATATTACCATGACAAATGTTATTGGTGACATCCCGCTAGAGCGCTGGAGAATGATCTTGATGTCAATAGAACCAAACAGGAGTAGCTATCCTTGTTTCATTAACGCAGACAGTGGAGCAGAAGTAGCACGCCAGATGGAACAGCACATGCTTCTCACCACTGTAATGGGCGGTATCTTGGCCGAACACCCTGACTTGTCACAGGTCCGTAGAATACTCGATGTCTGTTGTGGCCCAGGTAGTTGGGTGCTTGAGACTGCATTTACCTACCCGGAAATCGAAGTGATTGGTATCGATGGCAATCAGAATATGATTAACTATGCACGTGCTCAAGCACACGTACAAGGCTTGCACAATGCACACTTTTTTGTGATGGATATACGCGAGCCGCTTGATTTTCCCGTTGCCACGTTCGATATCGTCAATGCCCGCTTTATACACTTCTTTATCTCTAAATACGAGTGGCCCTACATCATAAAAGAGCTTGCACGCATGACTACCCGTGACGGTATTATCCGCCTGACCGACTTCGATGAGCTAGGCGTCAGTAATAGTCCTGCTCACGAGAAGATGAAATATTTATACGCACAGGCATGCATGCGCAATAGACAAAGCTTTCATCAGTTCTATGGCAGATCCCATAATGGTCTCACACCGTTACTGGCTCGCTTCTTACGCGACGTTGGTTGCGAAAATATTCAGGAGCAAGCCTATATTCTCAATTACTCCACTGGTCATAGCTTAGCAGTAAAGAACTACCACAATTTCAAAATGCTCTATAAGCTAGGACAACCATTCTTACTAGCGATGGGTGTCGCAACACAAGAGGAGATAGATGAAGTCTACGATCAGATGTTATTAGAGATGCAAACAGAAGGTTTTTGTGCGCACTGGTACTTTCTGAGCGCATGGGGCAATAAACCTGGGCAGTGACGAGAAAAAAAACCGGTAAAAGCAAGCAGGCGGTAATTCAGTACTTTCCTACTACTAAACGGTCACTTCACCTTAGCACCATGACAAAGTATTGTACTCTCCACTAGTAGTTCTCTTTGCGACGAGAAGAGAAACAATAATACACGTTCATACAGCATTCACCTTTTACGTGTATTGATGAAGAGAAACTTACTAACATAGGATACTTAATACTGTACTCCTTCTCAAGCAATAGATAGCTATAGAGAAAAATGGTGTTTTCTATAGGTAAGTAATTACTTATAGGCTAAGAGAGGCAGATTGTGAAAAATCACAAGCAACGTTTACGCTATGTTCTCCTGAGTTCCGCCACCGTTCTCGTCGTCTTGCTAGGCGTTATCGTCGGTGTGACAGTGTTCCATGCTCAGACGGGAGCACAGGCCGCGGGGCTAGACAACCACACGACTGGTTCTGCTATAGACGATCAGCTCACAGAAGTAACCCCCATGCATCCGATGTATGAGATGGCAGTCACGATGGCAGGACAGGCCAATCAAGCGCAAGTAGCTTGCCTTGCCAGCCCAAAACCTCCACTGTGCTATAGCCCACAACAACTGCGCCAGGCGTATGGTATAGCACCGCTTCTGCAAGCAGGTGTTACAGGAAAAGGACGTATCATTACTATTATTGATGCATTTCAAGCTCCCACGATCCGTGGGGATCTGCATCTCTTCGATCAGCTATTTCGCTTGAGGTGAGATAACATTAGATGTAGAATGGGCACATGCTATTGCGCCCGATGCCACGATCAACCTTGTGCTGGCGAATCCGAAGAACAAAACCATTCAGGGACAACTGACGGCTTTGCTGCAAGCTACCAATTTTGCCGTCACCCACAATATAGGGAGCGTCATTTCCCAAAGCTTCGGCACCAGCGAAGTCTGCCTTGGTACTAAATTTCTGCAAGCGGCACACGAGATCTTCCGCAAGGCTCGCGCACAACAACAGACCGTCTTTGCCTCAGCTGGCGACTCTGGAGCCGGTACGATACAGTGCAATGCTAACGGCAAACCTGTCACCCTTGCTCAAGGCGTCAATTATCCCGCCAGCGATCCCTTAGTCACCAGCGTGGGTGGCACAACACTGCTGGCGACAAAAGCAGGCAACTATCTACGAGAAGTGGCCTGGAATGAATCGGCCAAAGGGGCAGGCGCAACTGGTGGCGGTATCAGTAAAGTCTTCGCCTTGCCCAACTTCCAACAAAACATTGTCAAGAGCAAGATGCGTGGTGCCTCCGATATCGCGCTGGTGGCTGACCCATTAACCGGTGTTCCTATTGTCACTAGCTCACTAATGCCGGGCAAGACCGTTGTTATTCCTATCGGTGGCACCAGCGTTGGGGCACCTGTAGCTGCTGGCATGACGGCACTATTGGATCAGGCCATGGGCATGCGTACAGGTTTTCTCAATACGGCCTTCTATCGCCTGCTGCCAAATGCTGCATATGCACAAGCATTCCATGATATACGGACGGGCAATAATACCTTCGTGTTCCAGGCGCAGGATAGAAGAATAGTGACCGTTCCTGGTTTCAAAACGGCCCCTGGTTGGGATGCTCCCACGGGTCTGGGTACACCAAATGTGGCGAACCTTGCTAAGTTCTTGCCCAAACTCATCAAAGCTAATGATGGTGCTACATTGTAATGTAAGGGGACAGAAGCAACATGCCTTCCCTGTTATGGGAAACTGAGAACAGTTTGGTGGGACTCTGTATAGTAAAAATGAATAGGAACACTATTCCAATGCGCACGATAGACCTGTTGCCAGTATGGACTGGCAACAGGTCTATCGAGGCACAAACGAACGCATTGAAGTACTAGCAGAGGCAATGCTGCCCTCTGCATCATATATACAGGGAGCTTATATTCATGAAAGCAAGTTCAACAGATAAAGGGCACGTTGTCGTTGGTAAGGATGAACTAATTCATCAAATTGCAGCCCGCGCAGGTATGAATCTGAAAGAGACAAGCAAGGTGATTAATGCCTTCACCGAAGTTGTTCGGGAAGGTGTAGCCCAGGGACACGAGGTACGCCTCATGGGTTTTGGAACCTGGAATTTGCGTAGTGTCGCCGCGCGTCGCGTTAAGTCCATTCGTGGCGGCGATCAGATCATAATTCCAGCCCGCAAGCGCGTCGGCTTTTCTGTCGGTGCAGTACTTTCTCAAGCCGCACAGGGTTATCTAAAAAATGCCAATAGACATGAGCGCAACGTAGCAAAATAACAAGAAAGAGCTATGATGCGCGAGTGTAAATTGCTCGCACATCATAGCTCTTTCTTATTGCTTTGTTGGAAAAACTGCTCTACCTGACGATGTTCGGCAAGCTTGAGAGGACGGAACCCCCCCTGATCATTGAGAAACACCGTGCGCGATTCCTGAAAGCTGATAACCATGTCCGGCAGGTGATCACCGTTTACATCCAGAAAACTCAATGTAGCTGGCACGAGGTCGCTGTCTGGACCATATAATTGTGGACCAATATAGATACGAGCATGAGTAGCATCACCACCAGGTATTTCAATAATTTCGATATGACCACTGAGATTAATTGCGACAAAATGACTTTTATTCCCTGATTGCTCGTTATGCCCAACCCATGCATCTACTTGATACGTACGCGGGCGGCCATAGTGGATATCATCCATCACTATATGAAACCAGCCCAATGCCGTGCTAAGACCCATCCATAATAAGAGCATAGCGAACATCCCTAAACTCAGATAGAGGAGCGGGTGCACCTGCAAGGATCTCATCTCGCGTGACCCCACCCAGGCTAGACGTGACGTTCTGGGTAGTAGTCCGGCGATCGACCATGCAGGCCGCATGACTTGGCCTGCTTTGGCCACATTTGACTCTTCTCCCTCATCGCTACGCTGCCACTCAGCGACATCGTCGCCCGTATCAGCCAGAGAAAGACGTGGACGCGAGGCCCGTTGTACGGCTGGCACCGTGGCTGCCGTAACGACGGAACGTTTACCAGCTATGGGTGTACCATCTAACACAGGGCGATGGCGTAGTACACTGCGCGGTGTAACCTCATCAAAAGTTTCAATGATAGGCATAGAAAAAAAATCTCCATTGTTGCTCTAAAAATATCTTAAAACCAGAGCTATGTTATTTTATCAAAAGATCTCTTTTCTGGGCAAAAAAATCGCTAACAATTAGCCAGAATGGGGGAATAACTATTAGAGAGCGGCTTCGTCCTCAAGTATGGCTTGTAGGTCAGGCGGCAAGGGTGCCTCGAAGGACATCTTTACCCCGCTGGTGGGATGCACAAACTCTAATTGCTGTGCATGCAAGAATTGACGCTGTAAAGCCATACGCTTGCGCACAGCTTTTGCACCGTAGATGGGATCACCCACAACGGGATGGCCTATCGCTTGTAAATGTACGCGAATCTGATGAGTACGCCCGGTCTCTAATTGCAAACGTAAGAGGGTATGACGATGAAAACGTTTCAGCACCCAGAAGTGGGTACGCGCTTGCCTGCTGTCTGTTACTGTAATGGTCATCTGCTGGCGATGACGTGGGTCGCGCCCAATAGGAGCATCGATACTGCCTTTTTCGAGTTCGACGATCCCTTCAACTAATGCCAGATAACGCTTCACCACTTCGTGCCGCTTCATTTGTTCTACCAATGCGGCCTGCGTACCTGTATTCCTGGCGACGACGAGTAGACCAGAAGTATCCCGATCCAGTCTATGCACGATGCCTGGACGCTGGCCCTCCTCCATCTGCTGCAATGCAGGATAGTACGCAACTAGGGCGTTCACTAAGGTATCATCAGCATGACCAGGCGCAGGATGCACAACCATACCAGCGGCTTTATTAATCACGAACAGGTCGTCATCCTCATAGCAGATATCTAGAGGCAAGGCTTGCGGCTTGACTTGCTGTTGTTGCGCAACTGGCAGTGCTTGTAACATCTCTATGCTATCGCCCGCACGTAGAGCATAACTAGCTTTCGTCAAGCGTCCATTGACCAAGACTTGCCCATCGGCAATCAATTGCTGTACACCTGTACGCGAAAGCTGCTCCAGAGCGCTGACAAGGAAACGGTCAAGCCGTAACCCGATCTGCTCCGCTTGGATTGTCCATACGTATGCTGGTACTCTTTCAGGGTTGTGCATCTCGCTCCGTTGGGCGTAATGTGCCGCTCGCCTTCTGCGCCGCGCTTCTCTGCTGAGCTGCATCACCTGAGAATGGTAATCCCCCAAAAAGCAGCAGTACAAAGAGGAGGAAGACACTCACCGAGATACAGGCATCTGCAACATTAAAGATGGCAAACTGATAACCTATCTCAGGTATGCGGAAGGAGATAAAATCAACAACAAATCCACCATGACGCACTCTATCGAGCAAATTTCCGGCGGCACCACCAATGATCATGCCAAAAATCATTTTATAGGCCAGTGATCCTGAGTTGAGCATGCGCATATAAAGGTAAGCCACCACAGCAATCGCTGCTACAATAAACAGGATAAGGATAGCATTATCGCGCAATAAACTAAAGGCAGCTCCACTATTCTGAACGTAGTACAAGCCCAGATACTGCCCAATAAGGGGCATAAATGGCTTACTCTGTGGTGGACTCAGAGCCTCTACCACGAAAGATTTTGTCCATTGATCAAGTGCAACGACCACAAAAACCGTCAATAAAGCCAATGCATCATAGAGACGCGCACGCCGAAAAACCACGCTGCTCTGTTCTTCCTTTCCTCAGCAAGAGATGGGTTACGCGACTATTGTACCATAGACCGAAAATGCCGTCCTAATTAGCAGTACTGAGACAAAAAGTCCCCCTCCGTGCCCCGGCCCCCCGGCCCCTCCCCAGGGCATCCCTTGTGGGTGCCCTGGGGAGGGGCCGGGGGGCCGGAGGGCTTATTTGAACTGTATTGCATCCAGACATCTTATGTAATGTCGGAATCGTAGAGTTCCTCACGGCTTAAATTTCTTTGTTCTAAAGCCGCCTCGTCTTTGATACAGCGTGCAGCCCACGGAAGAGCCGCCAGACGCTTCTCAGGGATAAGTTGCCCACATTCGATACAACGTCCATACGTGCCTTCTTCAATGCGTATGAGCGCAACCTGCACCTCGGCAAGCAATGCTTGCTCGTTGACGAGCAAAGATTGCTCCTGTTGCGTTTCAAGAAAATCGACGGCGATCTCTTCAAAATCGCGTGGTCCTTCATTGGCCTCGACTGGTCCTACCGGGGTAGGGTATGCTTCGGTTAAGCCGCTGATCTGCGTTTGTAAGCTTGCCTGTTTCTCTTGCAGACGCTCTTTCATTTTTTGTATATCGATGGGCATGGCACATTCCTTTCCTTTGTTTTTGCTATTTGTCTAGTGCAGAAACAAGAGAGGTAGTAGGGCTTGGGGGTGGCATTTGGCGAAGACTCCCTGGCGTGGTTTGGGGTGTCCCCAAATCCTCCCATTCCCCAAAACTTTTCGGGATTTTGCACTAGGTAAGTACCAGCGTTCGTACCGACACAAAAGCAGAAGCTTGTCAGGTCAACGCTGAAGTATCCCCTAGCTATATGCTATACTACTCATGTGAAACAGACGTTGACAACCAAACTCAACAGTCCTCCAAGGGAACCGCTGCAAAGCCTGTTTCCTGGTGGCCCAGGCTGTTCCCAGGATGATACAACAGATCGCGTAGTTGTGCAATACACGGTTCTTTTCTAAACGGGTTGCGTGGTTATGCACTAGACGAAAGAAATTGTCATTGTCGCCTGTTTCTTCCGTAAAAACATCAGAGACATTTATCTATTCGACTGTATGTTATCCTGAAAAATAGACACATCAATGTTATATTCCAACAAGGATAGATCTATCATGACCATACAAAAAGTTCCACAACAGCCAGATAGTGAGCATAATTACGCACCAAGAAGAGATGCACCATCCATTTTTAGCGATTTTGATCTGTACCTGTTTGGCCAGGGCAAACACTATCATATTTATGATAAAATGGGCGCGCACCCACGCACCGTTGATGGGATCGGCGGGGTGAATTTCACCGTCTGGGCACCCAATGCTCGTATAGTCTCCGTGATTGGCGATTTCAATCAGTGGAATCGCAGCATCACGCCGATGCACCTACGTCATATCGATTTAGGCATCTGGGAGTGTTTCGTGCCAGGCGTCCCCGTAGGCTCGCTCTACAAGTATGCTATCTACTCTAAATTCAATAACTATGCCACCGACAGATTAGATCCCTACGGCCAAGCATTTGAACTACGCCCCAATAACGCGAGCATGATCGCTGATATCGACCAGTACACATGGCACGATGAGGAATGGATGCAGCACCGTGGAGAGCATCAGCAGTTTCATTCCCCCATGGCAATCTATGAGGTTCAGCTTGGCTCCTGGCGACACGTGCCAGAACGCCACCAGGAAGGCGCGGTAGAAGAGGACCGCTTCATGACGTACCGAGAACTAGCACCAGCGCTGGCCGACCATGTGAAGCATCTCGGTTTTACCCATATCGAACTTTTACCGATTACAGAGTACCCCTTTGACGGCTCCTGGGGCTACCAGGTGACAGGCTACTACGCTCCAACTAGCCGCTTTGGCCCGCCCGAAGACTTTCAATATTTCGTCGATTATATGCATCAGCAAGGGATCGGCGTGATCTTTGACTGGGTTCCTTCGCATTTTCCCAAAGATGGACACGCTTTGAGCTATTTCGATGGGACGCATCTCTATGAGTACTCAGATCCGCGCAAAGGAGAGCATAAAGACTGGGGTACATATGTCTTTGATTATGGACGTAGCGAGGTACGCAATTTCCTGATTGGTAGTGCTCTGTTCTGGTTGCGCGAATATCATATCGATGGTCTACGTGTTGATGCCGTGGCTTCGATGTTGTATCTCGATTATATGCGCCCCTCTGGCGAATGGAGTCCCAATCACTTTGGTGGTCGTGAACACCTGGAGGCTGTACAATTTCTGCGCGAGTTTAACGAGGCCGTCTATGCGGAAGTGCCCGGCACAATTACCATAGCGGAAGAATCTACAGCGTGGCCGCTGGTGACGCGTCCTACCTATGTAGGTGGCCTGGGCTTTACCTTTAAGTGGAATATGGGCTGGATGCACGATATGTTAGAGTACATGCATCTCGATGCGATCCATCGCCGCTATCATCACAACAATATTACCTTCTCGCTCATGTATGCCTATTCCGAGAACTTCATTCTGCCGCTCTCCCACGATGAGGTTGTGCACCTGAAAGGTTCGTTGCTGACCAAAATGCCGGGCGACCTGTGGCAACGCTTTGCTAATCTACGCGCATTCTACGGCTATATGTGGGGACACCCTGGGAAAAAGCTGCTGTTTATGGGTGGCGAATTTGGTCAATGGCACGAATGGAATTATAAGCAAAGCCTGGATTGGCACTTATTAGCGGCTCCCAGTGATCCCCATCATGCTCAGCTGCAAACATTTATCCACGACTTGAACCAGTTCTATCAGCAAGAGCCAGCACTTAGCAGTCTAGATTGCGATCCGGCAGGGTTCTCCTGGATTGACTGCCACGACTCGGATAATAGCGTCATCTCTTTTATGCGTCGCAGTCCTTATGAACAGGACACGCTCGTCTTTATCAGTAACTTTACGCCTGTCCCCCGCCATGGCTATCGTGTGGGTGTTCCCTACGCTGGAGAGTATGAAGAAGTGCTCAACAGCGACGCGGCATGCTACGGTGGTAGTGATCTGCGCAATACGCAGCAGATGCTCAGCGAGGATCTTTACTGGCAGAGCTGCCCCCATTCGCTGATGCTCACGCTCCCACCATTGAGCACCATCACACTGAAACGACGCAAACAAGATCACACCAAAGAGGAACAGCTGGATCACGAGCTGACTCCCACCAAAAATCTGGCGACAGAAGCATAAGCACCCACCGCAGGGAAACTTATCTGAGCGATATTGATCATTATGGCAGTTTTTTGGCATGCCGCTCCCTTGCCCTCAATCGTTATTATATAAGGGCGATCAGAGCGCGTCCGTATGAAAGTGACTTGCTTTGCGGCTTCTCGCTTTTTTTGCAGAGCTGTGTTATTATACGGTCGTCATAAGAATCACCTTCATCTCAACAATCTATACTGGAAGAAGTGTACAGTCTATGGGGCGCAACAATAACCACAACAATCAGAATCCGACCAGTCGTAACCTGAAAAATGGGGCAGACAATCGTCAACAAGCGACTGATCGATACCATTCATTACGCCGAGGAAAAAGCCGCGCGCTGACGGAAGACGAACGTCTCTTGACGCGTCCTGCGCAACCACTGGTCAGTCCTTCCGAACCGGTACCGCAGGAACAGGTGCGCGTCGAAGAGCATGCAGTTGAACGTGCGTTGAACTTCGACTTCACGATTACAGATCCCTGGCGTGTACTACGCATCATGAGCGAATTCGTGAATGGCTTTGATGTGCTGGCCCACATTCCGCCATCAGTTGCCATCTTTGGCTCTGCACGCACGAAACCCACGCATGCTCATTATGAGACAGCCGTCAATACTGCCAGATTACTGGCTCAGGCAGGTTTCGGTATTATCACCGGCGGTGGGCCAGGCATTATGGAAGCGGGTAATAAAGGTGCCCAGGAAGGTGAGAATCTTTCCATTGGGTGCAATATCGAATTACCATTTGAACAAAACTCGAATCCATTTCTGGACATCTCTCTCGACTTTAAATACTTTTTTGTACGTAAAACGCTCTTCATCAAGTATTCTAGTGCCTTCATCATCTTTCCAGGGGGGTTTGGCACCATGGATGAATTGTTTGAAGCACTCACACTTATTCAAACCAAAAAGGTCAGTAACTTCCCTATTATCCTCTATGATACCTCTTATTGGAGTGGTTTGCTCCATTGGCTGAAAGAAACAATGCAGGGGGCTGGGAATATCTCAGCACATGATTTAAGCTTACTCTGTATGTCCGATGATCCAGAAGAAATTTGCCGCATGGTTTGTGAAGCTTATCAACGTAATACCGAACTTGAAAAGGATGATCGTGGGCGCGAAACCTCGATCCGCTAAAACACATTGCCTCGTTCCCAAAAAGCCGGTCTAGCAGGTACACACTCTCGCACCAAAGGCGGGATTACTCATTGAAGAGGTCCCGCCCACCCCCAACTATGAAACATCCTCTCCACAGAAGCTACAGAAACGCTGATTGCCCTGCTGCTGTCCACAGTGCGGACAGTAAATCAATGGTGAAGCGCTGGCAGACGAAGAGCTTGTGGTAGTACTAGCACCCATGTCATCTTGCTGCGGATCACGCCCATTATCCTTATACTCCTGGCTATCAGACCAGTTGACAATCTCGCGCGCGCGTACAATAATCAGAGGATGAGTTGTTGGGGCAATCAGCATCAGTTTATATAAGCGATCAAGCACATTCGCATCTACCTCTTCATAAAGATCAGCTTGCTTTAGAAATTCAGAGGCACGTATCTGGTCACGCTGAAAGAGTGTTCCCCCGGCCAGCTTCATCATCACCGTTAACATGACCTGGGTATCTTGTATGACCATCAATGCGGAACGATCGGCGGTAAATTCTGACTTACGATCCCATTCCAACAATGTAGCCTCTAAAGCGCGACCAACCAGCCGCCCAACGCCTAACGTCATCTCACCCAGAATGGCCAGCAAGACGGTAATACTGCGCGCCATTGTTTTATAGAGCACATGACCAGATTTAATATGACCAAGCTCATGAGCAATGACTGCCATCACTTCATCTTCATTCAAGAGATCCAACAGGCCAGTAGTGAGAACAATGTAGGGATGATCATGGCCGCTGGTGTACGCATTAGGGACCGGGTACTGCGCCACATAGAGTTCTGGCTCTGGCATATCCAGAATAGCGCAGGCTTCGCGCAATGCTTGATATAATTGGGGACATTGTGTTGCTGAGACGCGAATTGTTTGAGCCACATTTAAGATATATGCAATGCGCTCAGGAAACAACTCAATAAATTTACGTACCACGATATCCAAACCTGGTACGCGCTGTAATGCCCCCAAAGCGGCGCGATCAAAGGGATGCTGAAGCACTGCCGGGTCCAATCCTGGAAAGCGACGCCGCTCCTTTGTTTGGGCAGTAGACATGCAAAAGCTCCTTGGCGCAATAAATTGCGCAACTACACTTCAAACTCGACAGTAATACGGGGCAGCTTAAAACCAGCGGCATTATGATAATAGAGTTTGATAGCTTGGGCCACAATTTCATTGTCGCGAGGTTGATGTAATTTATCATGCTGCACCACTCGTCTGGTCATTACTTGAATATACCAGACGCCGTTTCTACGTTTGAGACCCGATGGGGTTGCAACACGTAAGAGCGATGCTACACGGGGAGATTGTCGATTAATGAGTTGTAGGATATCCGACCAATGGGTATACATGACTGATGTGAATTGTTGTGCGAATTCATCGCAACGAGCATGCGGCTTCTTTTGCTCCACGGAGGACCTCCTCGTTACACTCAAGGTACTGGCAAATTCAAGTATATCACATGTCTGCGATACACTTTCACGGGAATATCATCAAGGCCGTACAACTATCGAGAAGTATTACCTCTGACACCAACATTTCCAACCATCCATATCATACAACAAGTCGCTAATATATGCACGACTTTATAAAACGTCTTGCTCAGTCAACAGGCCCACCTGTCGCTAGACCTTCAAGGTTCCTCCCATGAGCAAACAAAATATCCGTAGTCGCGCAATTCATTGCGCTTGGGTCACAAATAAACAAAGCACAACGCAATGAATTGCGCGACTACGGATGCTTCATGTATAATGGGTACTACTTTTTACGTCGGTCCTCTACGCGTGCGCTGGCAGTTTTGGACTCACCGCCGCTCGCGCGCGGCAACGTATCCGCAGCAACCAGCTCTACATGCGGCGTGTTGCCAGTGACTGATTTTACCGCCTCCGCCATCTGCTTGCTCAAACTTGTCACATATTCAGTATTACCTAGCATAGCACTCTCCTTCACTTCTACTTTTAAGTCAAAAGTATCCAGGCCATTGCGCTTATCCACAATGATACGGAAATTCGCCCCTGTCTCCGAGAACCTGACCAGTGCAGCTTCTACCTGACTGGGAAAAACAATGAGGCCGCGAATGGAAACAGCATCGTCGCTACGCCCCTTGATCGCACCTATCTTAGGATGTGTACGACCGCAAGGGCAACGCTCTTCCCACCATATCCGTGACAGGTCACGACTGCGATAACGAATCATGGCCGTGCCGTCTGCCGTCAGCCACGTCCACACCAATTCGCCTTCTTCGCCTTCTGGCACTGGTTCGCCGCTTTCTGGATGAATACATTCCACAAGAAATGCGTCAGCCCAGGCATGCATGCCATCGCGTACCTCACATTCGCAGGTCATGCCAGGCCCCAGAAACTCGGTCATGCCAAACTCATCATAGGCTGTGATATTAAAATACTCTTCCAGCTTCAAACGTGTTTCCCAGGGCCAGGGTTCAGCGCCAAAGAGACCTACTTTGAGCTTGCTGCTGCGAAAATCAATGCCTAACGTGCGTGCTTTATTTCCCACATAGAGTCCAACGGAGGGTGTCATACACATGCCAGTAACGCCAAAATCAAAGATAAAATCAATAAAGCGCTCGTATTGGCGCGCATCAGATCCCATCGGGATTACCATAACGCCCATGGCCAGCGCGCCATAGTGGAAACCAAAGCCACCAGTCGGCAGGCCATAGCCATAACAGTTCATAAACACATCACCGGGACGGATGCCAGTCATCCATAATGCACGAGCATTCAATTCGCCCCAATACTCTATATCTTTCTTGGTTGCGAACACGGGCACGCTTTTGCCCGTTGTACCGCTGGTTGCATGTACTTCCAGAGCACCATCTTGCCCACCTGGAGCCTTTAATGCCATGCCATAGGGATATGCAGCACGTACAGTATTTTTCTCTAGAAAAGGCAATTTACGAATATCCTCTAAGCTTTTAATGTCAGATGGCTTTACACCGGCTTCATCATATAGATTGCGGTAGAACTGGTTTTGAGCATAGACGCGCTCAACCATGGCTTGCAAACGTTTCAATTGCAATGCTTTAAGTGTATCTTTGGGTAGTGTCTCAACTTCTTCATTAAAAAATGGACGGTAACTCATGACGGGATAATCCTCCACAACAAAAATTTGGCAACCTCACCAACGCGCATAGCTTGGTGCAATTGCATCGTACCTATGTCAAACACGTTTATTCGGTACACAAAGCCGCATCTACCACATTGAGGTTATTATAAACCAAGTATAGAAACCAGTGTGAGAAAACGTGGATAAGTATGGACAAATAAGGCGTTTTATCCCACCTTTTCCCACAAAATCGTCTCTTCTCGTTCTAAGATCCGACAGTCTCGTGGGAGCGCCTGATTGGGTTCACCCTTGACACGGGGAAACGCCAGGTAGCCACTGGAATAGATGGAGTGAATCAGCTTGACATATTTGCCCTTGACCAAAACCAGATCTCCTTTGCGAAAGCCTTCTAACTCATCTTTGTTGCTGCATATTCTACCACCATAGTAGAGAACGCGTCCAAGAAAGCGAGGCCAATAGGATATTGCGCGTGGTATGATGGGAAAAAACTGGTAGGAGCTTGTTTGAGCATGTCAAATCTGATAAGAGCAGTGATCTGGGATCTTGACGGTGTTATTATCGATAGCGCGGAGGCGCACTGCAAGGCGTGGTATCGGCTGGCCAAGGATCTTGGGGTGCCATATAGCGATGCGCAATTCTGGTCTACCTTCGGTCAACGCAATGATGCGATCATTCCTACACTTGCAGGTCCCGTCTCCCCTGAACGCAGCAAAGAGCTAGCTGACCGCAAAGAGGCATATTTTCGCCAATTTGTGCGGGAGACGATCAGCCCTCTGCCTGGTGCTATCGAGCTGTTAAGTGCGCTACGTGATGCGGGCTATCGGCAAGCACTGGCCTCTTCTACACCAGCCGCAAATATTGAGCTGATCAGTAGTGTATTGGGGCTGGGTCGCTATTTATCTGCGCTTGTCTCAGGCGAAGCGGTACCACGCGGCAAGCCTGCGCCCGATGTGTTCCTGAGAGCTGCGGTCGAGCTAGAGACTGAGCCGCCATGTTGTCTGGTGATTGAAGATGCGGTGGCGGGTATTGAGGCGGCGCGCGCTGGTGGTATGTATAGTATTGCGGTGGCGGGTGAACGTGATCTGCCGGGCTTACGTGCGGCTGATCTGGTGGTGAGAGACCTGACTGAGGTGACGGTGGAGCGCATTCGTGAACTGGCTTGACAAGTATTATGTTGCATGGCACAATACGGCACAAGATGGAGGTGTAGAGGTCCCGGTGGGTCTCACCGTCTTCAAAACGGCTGGGGGGTCGCTCGGCGCGGTCCCTGGTGGGTTCGACTCCCATACGCCTCTGCCAGTGTATTTCCCCAAGGAGTGATTAACTGATGCACAACTGAGGATAGGGCCATGAAGCAATATACTACCAACCAGTTTACTTTCGATCCACACAGTTTGCGTGCTATCACTGACTATCTTCGTGCAACAGGTTGGACACGTATTAAATATCAGAACAGACGTCTGGCTGTCTATGCCAAAGAACTCCAAGTGGGAGAGCCACCTGCGATCGTCGCCTTACCAGACAACCTTCCTACAGCGATTTTTCGACACGTATGCTCGAAGCGGTAGAACGTCTGGCAAAGGTTGAGGAGACTACGCCGGGCGATATGTACCAGAAAATTCAATCCTGAAGTTCTGCCCTCCCTACCCATCACTCTTCAGGATCACCCAGGTCGTTGCCGAGCAGCTTCTCGATCTCGCGTATCGCCTTGTTCCTCGCTATAAACGCTGGGGCAAACTCAGCGTAGGAGGAGTTCTTTTGTATCCGTACCAGCTTCCAGCCTTCCTCTACATCCCGATACAGGAACAGATAAAAGCCGTTCCATTTGGGATAGTGTTCAGCTTTGCGTTTATACGGACGACGGGCGAAAAAAGATACAAAGATGTGAGGAAGCGGCGCGATGACCTTTGAATCCATACGGCAAAACTCGATACCTCCTATACCCTCCTTGTCATCTACAAGCAAGCGTTCCTCTTCGATATAAGTAGAAAGTAGGGCAAGTACTTCAGCTGGTACATCTGAGCGTTCAAGAGCCATTTTCGCTAATTTATACTCTTCTTGTGTCAAGTTAGACAGCTCGCTCATTGGTTTATTGCTCCTCATTCTGATCACATTAAGATACCAAGCAAGGAAAATTAGGCAAACATTTTTAGTTCTTTTCGCCAGCATAAGGGTTTCTTACATGAAACATGATACCAGATATAGCACAAATGGTCAAGCACAAAAGATGGATTTAGTGCTTGACACGATCATTACCAAAGGAGATCCCCCTGTCTGACTACGACTTCTTCTACTCTAAAAGTAATGCTATACTGAATCACCCAATATCTGCTACCATAAACAAACAACTTCCATAAAGGACCCTTTCATCATGCACAAGACAACAGAAATATTCATCGTATATGCCAGAGAAGATACCGAGCACCTCAAAGAGCTACAGACACAATTGAAAGTTCTAGAACGTCAAGGCAATGTCATCATCTGGGACGCTAGCCAGATCTATGGGGGTATCGATTGGAAGAAAGAAATCGATAAACACCTGCAAAGCGCACCCATCATCCTTTTGCTCGTCAGTGCCAACTTGATCGCCTCCGATGAGACCTATCACCTTGCCAAAGAGGCAGTGTCAAGAAATGCACCTCCGCATGTACATGTCGTACCCATTCTGTTACACGAGTCAGGCTGGGAATACTCTATCTTTAGCCACTTGAACCCCTTACCAGAGAATAGAAAACCTATCACCAGTTGGACAAACCGCAATGCCGCTTACGCCAGTGTCAGAGATGGCATCCAAAAAATTGTCGCACAACGAGAAATTTTGTTGCACAATACACAGACACCATCACCCACCCCAACAACCATTACACAGTCACCACCTGTACCCCCTTCACCGGCTAGAAAGAAACGCTTCGACGTTTTCCTCTGCCACAATAGCAAAGACAAGCCCGCAGTCAAAAAGATAGCACAACAATTGAAAGAGCATGGCATCGTACCCTGGTTGGATGAATGGGAATTACTACCCGGACGACCATGGCAACGCGCATTAGAACGACAAATTAGCGAGATCAAATCAGCCGCCGTCTTTGTCGGTGCTAGCGGTTTTGGTCCCTGGCACAATATGGAAATGGAAGCATTCCTGCGTGAATTTAATAAGCGTCAGTGTCCCGTCATTCCAGTTCTGCTTTCAACAGCACCAGATGAACCCCAACTACCAATATTTCTCTCTGGTATGGGATGGATAGATTTTCGCAAGAGTGATCCTGATCCACTACAACAACTCATCAGGGGCATTACAGCAGAAGAAGAGTAGCTTACTGCTGTTGCGATTGTTGCCATGAAGAGCCGTCTTCAGGCTCGTACCCTTCGGCTAGCGCTGGCACCCAATGCGCTTCAAGCGACAACTCCATATCCATCGAGCGTACCTCCGTTGGCAACACTCTGACCGTGACCGACAACTCGCTTTCGGCCTTCCCCCGAAATACGCCTCGCGTCGGGGGCACATCAGCATAATCACGACCAATCGCCACACGAATATGACGCTCACCCGCCAGCGTATTGTTGGTCGGGTCGAATCCTACCCAGCCAAGATCAGGCAAGAGTGCCTCAACCCAGGCGTGAGTTGCCCCAGACCCCGAACGATCACGCCTATTTGCCTCCTGAAACAAATACCCACTCACATAGCGACAGGGAATGTGTAACTCGCGCGCCAGAGCGATCATAATATGAGCAAAGTCCTGACATACGCCCTTACGGATACGCAAGGCATCGTCAATCGGCGAGTCAACGCGCGTGTTTTTCTTCACATACTCAAAATGCTTATAGATTGCAGCATTGAGGCCACGCAGCACCGTCAGCGGATCATCACGACGCTGCACATCCAGTTCGCGCATGAGGTCGCACAACAACTCGCTGGACTGGATAAAGTGGCTCGCATGCAGCATATCCCAATACTCATCATGAGCATTCATGGCATCAAGTCGCCCCCAGTCATCAGGACTGAGAGCGGCGGGCAATTCCGGCGGCTGTGTGACTTCTACCATGGCTTCAGCGGTGATGGTCAGGTGAGAATGACGGTTAGGAATATCAAAGTGATGCACTCTATTGCCTATATCATCGCGGTAGGATACAATCTGCGACCTTGAGCTAGTAGAGAGGCGAAAATCTAGACAACGCTGATAACTGTCACTGCGAGGCTGAATACGGACCTCCATGACACTTTCAGTGATTGGCATACTATAACGAAATTTCGTGACATGCTGAACCGTATAATACATTGCGCATTGGCCTTTCAAACTATTTACACTACTCAGGATTGTGCAGCCCCATCAGTACCGAATGCAGCATCGATGGGATAGAAAATATATGTCTGATAGATAGCATTATGAATCTGAGTACACTGCCGCTGAATGGTGTCCAGGTAAGAGTGGATGTTCCCTATAATATCTTCAACCTGGTCGTAGTCCAAGGCGGCTCGCACACGGCCAGCTAGCCGCTCAACACGCAAAACACGCCTTGTACTTGTTATTTTAGCTATTGATTGTAAAGCGCTTTGAATCATGGATACCGCGAAACGAATTGAGCGCGGTGATTCTGCATTGAAAATAAGAAATTCCGCAATGCGATGAGGATGAATATTGGCTGTGTAGACCTTACAATACGCTTCAATTGCACTACACGAGCGCAATAAGCCAACCCACTCCAGATAATCTAGATGGTCGGTCTGTATCACGTCTGCCTGCACCTCGCGATCAAACGAAGAACGGAAATGAACATCAATCAAGGACGCCGTTGCCCAGGCACGCTCCATGTAGCGACCAACACGAATAAAATACCAACCTTCATTGTGTATCATGGTGGAATCGGTGATGCCCTGAAAGAGCTGGACACCTTCCTTGATGGTGGTAAGGAATTCGTGCGGTCCGCCGAACCACATATCTTCCATACTCGTACTCTTCATATGCAAGTAGAGCCGGTTAATCTGTTCCCACATCTCCGAGTTAATCTGTTCACGTACCTGTTGTGCATTATCACGAGCAGCAGCAATACAAGAGACAATCGAGGCGGGATAGTCTATATCAAAGGTTAAAGTACCAGTAACACGATAAGCGTCATCCATACCCTCAGCAAATGGCGCAATACGTAGACTATCACACAATCTTTGCCAGCGTTGTATAGCATATTCAGACCTGTGATCAAGGAGATGATGCAGGCTCACATCGATAAGACGAGCAGTATGCTCCGCCCGTTCCAGATAACGACTCATCCAGTAAAGATTATCAGCAACCCTCGAAAGCATTGTTCTTCAGCCTTTCCAACACGCTATTCTATATGTCGAGAACCCATGTATCCTTGCTCCCACCACCCTGCGATGAATTGACCACCAGCGAGCCACGCTTGAGTGCAACGCGGGTCAAACCTCCCGGTACAATCGTGACATGATCACCATAGAGAATAAAGGGACGCAGATCAACATGCCGTGGCTCTATTTGACCATCAATAAAGCAAGGTGCACGCGAAAGAGCTAATGTAGGCTGTGCAATATAGTTGCGCGGATCTGTGAGAATACGCTGGCGGAACTCTTCCCGCTGACTCTTGGTACTATACGGTCCGATGAGCATACCATAGCCACCCGACTCACCAACGGCCTTCACCACCAACGCATCCAGATGTTCAAGCACATAACGGCGTTGCGTATCGTCGGTAAGCAAGTAGGTTTCAACATTTTGCAGGATCGGCTCTTCGTGGAGATAGTAGCGTATAATCGCTGGCACATACGCATAGAGCGCTTTATCATCAGCCACCCCGGTCCCGATAGCATTGGCCAGAGTGACATTGCCTGCTCGGTAAGCATTAAAAAGGCCAGGCACTCCTAGCGTTGATTGAGAACGAAAAACTAAGGGGTCCAAGAAATCGTCATCGACACGACGGTAAATAACATCTACCCTACGCAATCCGCCAGTCGTACGCATATACACAACGTTATTGTGCACAATCAGGTCTCTGCCCTCAACCAGCTCAATACCCATCAGCCTGGCAAGGAAGGTATGCTCAAAGTATGCAGAGTTATACACACCAGGAGTGAGCAAAACAATCGTCGGATCAACACAACCTACAGGAGCCAGTGCGTAGAGCGCACTTAAGAGCGTCTGTCCATAATGACCGATTGGCCGCACACCATAACTATCTATCAACGAAGGAAGCACACGCTTCATGACTTCGCGATTGGTGAGCATATACGAAACACCACTGGGCACACGCAGATTATCCTCCAACACCGCAAATTGCCCGTTGGGAAGCCGCACCAGATCTGTTCCCACAATGGCAATATAGCGATCATGCGGCACATGCCAGCCACGCATCTGACGACGGAGATGCTGACAGCTATAGACAAGCGTGCGCGGAATAACTCCATCGGAGAGAATATGCTCCTCGTGATAGACATCTTTGAGAAAAAGATTCAGTGCCGTGATACGCTGCGTTAGACCTTTTTCAATAGTCATCCATTCTTCGGCTGTAATAATGCGCGGGAGAAGATCATAGGGCCAGATGCGCTCTGTCCCTTCATCACTCCCATAGACAGTGAAGGTAATACCCTGGTTCAGAAATGTCATATCTGCGGCTTGCTGACGCTGTTGCAGTGTCTCCAGCGGCATTTCGAGCAGGCGATAATACAGCCTCTTGTATGCTGGACGCGGTTTACCATCAGCATCAAACATCTCATCATAGGACTTCTCAAACGTGTAATCGGAGAATGGTGGCGGCATAGTAGAGCTTCCAGGAGAATCAGATAGTCGCATGGTTGACCCTTCTAGTAGAAATGGTGACAAAAAATACGAAAACCTCACACCAACTATGTGAGGCACCATAGCCGTGAGCAATCTTTGCTATATTACATGACTATCTTCCATCCAAATAGTACATAATACGCAATCTATTTGTCAAGGCAGACTTATAAATAACTCTGCAATACTTTCTTGTAACAACTCAGCTTTGTAAAGCGTATAATAAAGATAGATAGCTATCGTTAGCACGCATGGCCTTATCCCTTGAGAGATAAGCGCCACAAGCAAGGAATAACAAACAGTATGCACATTCGAGTAGGATGCGAATTTCGTTATGAGGCAACATGGCCTACTCCAACGATCATGCAAGTTCAACCATACCCTGATGAGACACAGCAAATACTCCATGAGCAATGGCAGGCCGTTCCCGATCTTTCTGTACACTTGTATCACGACATCTATGGCAATATATGTCAGCGTTTCACTTTACCGATGGGCGAGAACGTATTGCGCTATAATGCACTCGTTGCTGTGTCCGGTGAGTATGACAGCATAAAGACCGATGCGGAAGAAGTACCAGTGGAGACACTACCGGATGAAACGCTCCTCTACACACTACCAAGCCGCTATTGCCTTTCAGATGTCCTTTCAGACGCCGCATGGCAACTCTTCGGACATGTCCAACCAGGCTGGACACGAGTCCAAGCCATCTCTGACTGGGTACATAATAATATCCACTTCCAGTATGGAACAAGTAAACCGACTACTACGGCAGTTGACGTGTTTGAAAAACGTGTAGGTGTCTGCCGCGACTTTACGCAGCTGGCTGTCACCTTTTGCAGAGCGCTCAATATTCCTGCACGTTACGTCTTTGGCTACTTGCCGGACATAGGTGTACCGCCCCCTGACGAGCCGATGGATTTCTGTGCTTGGATGGAAGTGTACCTAAGTGGGCAGTGGTGGACCTTTGATCCACGTAACAATATACGCCGCGTTGGTCGCGTGCTCATCGGTCGAGGACGCGATGCACTGGATGTCGCCATGGTAACAACGTATGGTGGACCACAATTACAACAGATGACTGTCTGGGCAGAAGAAGCCTCCTCAGCATCTCACAATGGACTGTGACCAAGAAAGAGGATACCTCAGACATATGAATGAAAGCTGGCCTGACCTCTCAACCACACTCACAAAGATTGCTTTGTTTAATCATGAGCATGTAGAATGGCCGCGCGTTCGGCGCACAGGGTACTTACTCCATCAACATCTGCGCTACGAATATCCTGGCCCAATCTACGATCTCAAGCAACGCCTGATGATACTCCCTACCGAACAACACGGAGACCAACGCCGCATTGATTACCGCCTGGATGTATCATCAGCTCATTTTTCGATGTTTTGCCAGGAAGACACCTTTGGCAACAAGGAGATCATGCTGGCAATTCCACAGGTCGAGCAAGCAATTGCTTTTGAAACCTGGATTCTTATCGAGCGCAAGGCAGACAATGCACCACATTACCTGCCAGCTCATTGGTTAACGGATATGCGGCTATTAGCACCTTCCGCCTTAACGAAACCTGATGATGCTTTACGCCTGATAGCAGCTTCTCTGCTCTTGAGCGGCTTGCGAGGACTGGCGCTAGCAAAGTATATCAATCAATGGGTCTACCAGACGCTACACTATACCCATGACGTGACGACCATTCACACCACAGCTGCCGAAGTGCTCACCTTAAAGCAAGGCGTCTGTCAAGACTACGCGCATCTTATGCTAACGCTCTGTCGGCTGTGTGGTCTGCCATCTCGCTATGTCTCCGGGCATATGCAAGGCGAGGGTGGCACGCACGCTTGGGTTGAAGTGCTCCTGCCGGTCCCAGAAAATTCGGAAGTGGCATTAGTCGTACCCTTTGATCCTACTCATGGCAGGAGCGTTGGTTTAGATTATATTACCGTTTCGGTAGGACGCGACTATTATGACGTAGCTCCTACATCAGGAACGTTTCGTGCCAGCTATCACGGTCAACTTACTACGCACAAAAAAGTTAGTCTGACGTTATTGGAATATGCCGAGTAGACGCGCAATTCATTGCGCCGATCACCATCCGACTCGTAGCTGCGCAATTCATTGCGCCTGATGGATCAAAATGGAGTAGACACGCAATTCATTGCGCCTGATGGATCAAGACAGAAAACAGGCGTAATGAATTGTACAGCTACGGGCGATTTCTCCTAAAAAAAAGGGAACAAACGATGGCAACATATATACCAGCTAACACACTAACAGGAAAAGTATTTCACATTATCAAAGGACGCCCAATCGTAGGAAACCTACCAGAGTTTAATAAAGATCGCCTGGGACTGCTTCAGCGTATGGCAAGCATCAGCGATGTCTGTGGCTTACACTTTGGGCCATTGCCTGGCATCCTCTTTAACAGACCCGAATACGTTCACAGCATTCTCGTGGAACACGCCTACGATTTCGACAAGGGTCGCGCAATCCATGCTGTCTTTCGTCCTGCGCTCGGCGATGGCATCTTCAGCAGTGAAGGCGATTTCCACCGCCGTCAGCGCAAACTCATGGCTCCATCTTTCCAACCACGTCATATCGCCAGCTACGCCGATGCCATGGTACACTATGGCGAGCAAATTCAGCAAACCTGGCCCGACGGGGGTGTGATTGATGTTAATCAACAAATGACAAACCTGACCATGAGTATCATTGGTAAAGTGCTCTTTGACGCCGATGTCTTTACAGAAACAGACGAGCTTGCTGCTGCAATGGCCGTCACGATCGAATACGCCTCGCATGGTCTCTCGTCGCTCTTTACACTACCATATAGCTGGCCTCTGCCACGTCATCTACGCGCACGTAAAGCTGGCCAAATATTGCGCAACCATATTCAGGGCTTTATCGACGAGCGGCGCAAGCAGCCAAGTGAACGCAATGACTTCCTCTCCATTCTGTTGCAGGCAGAGGACGAAGATGGCAAGCCGATGAGCGATGAGCAGTTAATGGCAGAATGTTTGACACTCTTTGGAGCAGGCCATGAAACTACTGCTACCGCGCTGTCCTGGACCTGGTATCTGCTCTGCCAACATCCTGAGATCTACCAAAAAGTACAACAGGAAGTTGATAGCATCCTGCAAGGTCGCACACCTACTTATGCCGATCTGGCTCAGCTCCCCTATTGTCTACAAGTCTTCAAAGAAGCATTACGGCTCTATCCCCCCGCCTATGCGATGAGCAGACGAGCATTGCGCGACGTTGAGATCGATGGATACCGCGTTCCCAAAGACGGGGTTGCGCTGATCGCCCCTTACACACTCCAGCGCCGTGAGGAATACTTTCCAGAACCGGAAACCTTCAATCCTGAACGCTTCACTCCTGAACGGGAAAAACAACTGCCACGCTATGCCTATATGCCATTCGGAGCGGGTCCTCGCATCTGCATTGGCCTGCACTTTGCCATGATGGAGGGCCATCTTTTACTAGCCACGCTCACTCAGCGTAGCAGTTTCTCCCTGGTCCCCGGCCAAAGCATCGTACCCGACCCGGTTCATCACCTGGCAATGCGCCCAGCTAGCAAGGTAAACGTTGTGGTGAAAAAGAGGTGATCTCTTTTTCACTCAACTGGCTCTTAAGGTAAAGATCTGCACAATATAATACAGGGCGGCAACCACCAGAATGAGTCCATAGAGCATAACAATGATGCGGGAAGTGCGGCGGATGCCCTTAGCAGTCGCGCGAGAACTGACGAAAGATACGCGCGCAACCACCATAACAATTCCTACCAGCAACAGAAAATCGAACGCCCTCACGAGCAACGCACCATTAAAAATGGCCAGTGTGATCACTACCGCGCCAAAAGCGAGAATAGCACCAAGAATAGCGACGGCAGCAACACCCATAAACAGTCCTTCGTCAAAAGAGCGGATAAGCAGTTGTGGCGTTGCTTTCAGAATAACTAGTAATCCGCTAACATAGAGTGCGAGGCTCAGTACGGTCCAAAGCACATATTGCATGCGATTTCATCCCCCCGCTAAATTGCTCGATGGTGTTTATTACACTTACGCTCATGCGTGTTTCCAGCTGTATATTTTCAGCAAAAAATACATAGACAAATGCCATTGTACCATGCCAGTAAAGACGCTGTGCCTCCCATTTTGTGATACTCTACCGTTCTTTATGAAAGAGGCAACCTAAAGTATTGCACTTTTGTTAAGGTATGTGCATAATTTTCTTGTTGGATTATTTTTTTTCTCTTTTTTCTTATCCAACAATCAGGCGCTAACAGTCTATAGTTATCTGTATTAAAAATGTTGCAGCCATCCGTTCTATAACTATACCGAAGGGGTTCCGGCGAAAAATATTGTCTCAAAGAAGCTCCCCACCCCCAGGGCAACCACAAGGAATTGCCCCTGCAATGGATGATGAACCGGCCAGTGGGGTGGCTTCACACCATTGGAGCAATCTCTTATGGTTGCCCTGTGACTCCATGCAAAAAAGCGGCGGGCATCCCCGACTTACTGGGCAGGACTTTAAGATTTGCATTGAATAGTGTAAAATGACAACGAAAGCGAGAATACGCTAAGAGAGGGACGAAGAAGGACGCATATATGAGACAAGGAAACGGTTCGGAATTGTTGGGGGTGAATGACCCGCGTAGTTCAAGCATCGGGATGATCTACGTGTCGCCCACAGACGATCGAAAAAGCGTACTGGCAGCTATTCTCACCCAAGAAAAGCTTGGTCGTAAACAAATTGCGATTGTACTGCCAACTCCAAACAAAGCATTTCAACGTGCCGTCGATTTCGATGATTTGAAAAGCATTCGCAAGAGACTACGTGCACATCTTATCTTTATCGCCCCAGGTGGGAGCGGCCCCGCCGAGTTTGCTCGCCAGCGCCGCTTCACTGTCTACTCATCATTGGAGACCTACACAGAATCTTTACACATCACCACTGATGATGAGGCCAGTACACCTCCTGCTAGCGGACCAGCTAGAGAGCCAGATGAAAACATACGAAGATCTCGTGTGGTAACTAGTAGCGCAGCACCGAACGCAAGTACGCCGGTAACACCACCACAGCAGGCAATACAGCACGAAGATACCACAAAAGATGATGATGCAGTCAACTTTGATCCAGCCGTACTTGGTATAGCAGGTACCGGCGCAGCAATGGCAGCCGGTTCGCAGTGGAAACAGGATGAAGAAGATTATGCAGAGCCGTTTGAGATAGGCTACCACACACCTGATGATGCCGACGATGATCTTCCTCCCATCGCGCCAGTGCCCACTACGCCCGGTGGGAAAGCGTCTCTTGACAACGCAGTCTTCAATACAGCTCACCTTCCTGATGACCCGCCAGCAACCCCACACGACGATGAGCCAGTTCCAGTAGGATATCAGGGAAGAGCCAATGAACCCAACCCCGTCCCCATCGACCTGCGCCGCACGCCTAAGAAAACCAAAGAGCTGATTCCAGATAATAGTGTACCCACTACGGCACGTAGAACGAGCGCGCAACCACAACGCGATGCGGGGATTATCGCCGCTGCGGGTGCGGCAGGTTTGGCGGCTAACACTGCGACTGACCTGAGCACCCCCAGCGGCGCACTAGCACGCCCTCCGGCCAGCGGTCGCAATGTCACCACGCAGCGCGGCCCACAAACAGGCGGCCCAGTTGGTCCCACGGGTCCCGGACGCAGTGGAGGTGGCCGAGGCGGCAGTAACCGTCCACAACGTTCACGGCGAGGCGCTTGGCTTATTGCGCTGGCGTTACTGGCAGCAGTCCTGCTCTTATCATGCGTTGGCTTCGCCTATCTCCAGCCCGCTACCTTCAATAAAGTTGCTAGCAATGTACCAATGGTAGGGAATCTTCTTCCCCAGGCGACCGTGACCATCACCCCGGACAGTCACCTCGTCAGTAAAAGCTATGTCGTCACCGGAGTCACAGACCCACCCAATGCCGCTCAACTGCAAATCAGCGCTCCCCAACCAACTACCTCGAACCAATCACAAACTACTGTGAATGGCACAGGTGCTACTCATATAAAACCACAACAAGCAGCAGGGTCACTAACTTTCTTTAATGCAGCAGCCTTCTCACAGACAGTGGCTGCTGGGACAACCTTTACGATACGCAATGGGCTACAAATTGTTAACGACCAAGCTGCCATCATCCCAGCAGGGAATGGAGCAACTAATGGGTCTGCAACCGTTCCTGCACATGCTGTTGCCGCAGGCACAGCAGGGAACATGAATGCATTCACTCTCCGTCAAGTATCCTGTTGTGCTACAGGCATTTTTGTAAGTAATACAGCGGCATTTACTGGTGGAGCAGATCAAAAAGACTATAACTTTGTCAAGCAAAGCGATGTTGATGCAAAAGCGAATCCACTCAAAGATCAGCTCGTGCAGCAATCAACCAACCAGCTAAAAGCAAAGATAGCACAAGGTGAAGTGCTCATCGGGCAACCACAGTGCCAACCCAGCGTGAAAGCAGATCAGCCGATTGGCGACCAGGGTACGAACATCCCTTCAACAACCATTACGGTGTCAGTCAATTGCCGCGAACAGCTCTATAACCAGCAACAGCTGCAAAAGTTGATGGAGAATCAGCTCAAGACAATGGCTACTGGTCAGTACGGACCAAACTACGGACTGATTGGTGCTGTCCAGGTCAAGCCTACTATCACGAAGGTCAACGATGGAAGCGTGAATATGCTGGTTGAAGCGAAAGGGATATGGGTTTCGCAGCCAACCGATGCACAGAAGTCGGATTGGGCGAAATTGATCGCTGGCAAGACTCCCGCTGACGCCATCTCTCTTCTGCAAAGTCAGAAAGGCATCAGCAAAGCCTCTATCCAGATGAACGGGAACACGTTACCTAGCGATCCTAACAAAATTGTCTTTAGCCCAGAAAAGGTCAATGGTCTTCCGGCCATAGCAAATCCATCGGTCAACACCAATCCTACCATCAACAATCTGCCGAATGGGGATAATCAAACTCCGTCTGAACCCGGCAAAGGCAGTAAGGGAGGTATCCCCGTCTTATAATGTCATCACGTAACTGGTAATACTACTCTAGCGGCGTAGGTATCAGGAAAGGATAAACATTCTCGATGCTGTCACTGGAAGGCAAACAATTAGGGAATTACGATGTCACGCGGCGCATTCGCGTTGGCGGCATGGGTGCTGTCTACGAAGGGCGACAGCGTACGGCGTTTGATCGGCGCGTTGCCATCAAAGTGATCCTGGGGAATTACTCCAACGATCGGGATATGCGCCGCCGTTTTATGCGTGAAGCTCGTACTGTAGCACAACTACACCACCCACATATCTTGCCGCTCATTGAGTTCGGTGACGAGCAAGGCATTCTCTATCTGGTTATGCCCTTTATCGATGGTGGTACCCTTACTAGTTACCTGCGCCAAACCCTGCCCGACCTGGGTGAGGTCGCGGCCATCTATCAACAATTGCTGGATGCCGTCGAATATGCACACGATGAAGGCTTGATTCATCGTGATATCAAATCGTCAAACGTGCTGCTAGAGATGCGTCGTAGCGGACCACCCTATGTCTATCTTGCTGACTTTGGCCTAGTGCGCATCGCCCGTTCTGCGACGCATGGCTTGCGCAGTGATCTGGATGATACCAGCAAAGTGGGCAAACCTATACCGCTCGATCAGGTCCCCGGCACGCCGCATTATATGGCCCCCGAACAAACGCGCGGGATTGTTACTCCGCAAACCGATATCTATGCGCTTGGCGTCTTGCTCTATCAGATGCTGACAGGCGAATTGCCCTATAACCACCCCGATGATATACGTGTCATACAAATGCATATGCAGGCATCTATTCCCGCACCAAGCAAACATGACGCCTCTATACCACCAGAGATAGATGAAGTTGTACGTATGGCTATGGCGAAACGGCCTGAAGCACGCTATAGCACGATCACAGCGCTACGAGCTGCGTTCCTCGCAGCCATGAGAGGCCCGATTGCTGCCCTGGAAGAAGGTACATCACCATCATCATTCAATTCACCACGCCTCGCACAAACTGGGCGGCGTACTGTACCAGTGCTACCGCTGGAAAACGAGCCACCACCATCACCGCTGACTTCCCGCCGTCTACGTAATGACCTCGCGCCACTCGCATTACGAGATCAGCGAGAGATGTACGCCAGACAGCGCACAACCGAAAATGTGCCGCTTCATCTACCAGCCCCTTTTACAAGAGCTGCCCGCCACCGTGCACGCGTCACCGAAGAACCACCACCAGTCCCTGCACGCCGTGAACGGAATCCTCATGGCTATAAGAAACGACAGACCTCATTGCCGCTAGTGATAGTCGCAGTGAGTGTGCTCCTGCTGATCATACTCATCACGCCGCATGCTCTCGGTCTCAATCTCTTCCCGGCGGACATTCCCTTGATCGGGGCCTCGGCTACGGCCAGCGTTTATATCACGCCGAAGAAAACAACGGTACAAAATAGCTACATCTTGACGGCCTCGCCCAAAGTAAAAGAAGCCGATTGGATGACACACACGCTACCCGACCGCCAGCTCCAGAGCAACGCGAGCGCCACTGAGACCACCCCAACCACCGGCAGACAAACAAGTGGCGCGCAACAGGCTCACGGTACCATCGAATTTAGCAATAGCACGAATACTACGATCTCACTGCCCGCACAAATGACACTTACTAACTCTGATGGCATACGGATTCAGACGACGCAAAACGTCCAGGTCCCAAGAAACCAGGAAGGACAGAATGGCAAAGCGACGGTACCAGCCATCGCCGTTAACGCCGGTGCCAATGGCAATATTGCCGCCCATACCCTGGATGGTTCTTGTTGCAATAACGGTGTGAGTGTCAGTAACCCGGCTCCCTTTGTTGATGGCAGCGATGGAAAAGTGATTCACATCGTCAGTCAGGCCGATGTAAACAACGCGAAAGATGCTCTTACTCTACGACTTGAACAGCAAATTCAGCAAAATATGCAGCAGCAGCTACAGAAGAACGAAAGGCTCGCCAAAACACCTATCTATACAGTGAACAGTACAGCTGGCCCCGATGTCGGCACAGCAAGCGATCAGGTTCAGATCACTGTCACTATTGCAGCCACCGCCATCGCATATGATTATAACAGCGCAACATCTATAGTGTATCGCTTGCTGAACCAGGAAGTTCAGGAACAGAAAGCAAATCAGAAACTTGATCAAGCCTTCCAGCTACAGGATACACCAACGCTGATCAACGAACCCAAAATAGATCTTGGACAAAATGGTGTCATCTACCTCAGCATCTCGGTGCGCGGCCTCTGGGTTTACAAACTCACCCCCGAACAATTGACACGCTGGATACCATATATCAAAGGAGCTAGCTCTGACGCCTCATATGCCTACCTCAAAACACAACCAGGCGTAGCTAATGTCGATATCCGCTTGGCGTTCGGCACAGACCACCTGCCTTCTAATGTGAATGACATTCATGTTTTACTAATAAACAACTAAAAGTGTGATCGTTCATATAAATGTGCACAAAAAACAAAAGGCATGGGATTCAAGTCGATTTCTTGCCTTCTAAAGACGATTAATATATACTTATAGATGTAGGATACGTTCCCACCAGGCAAGGATGCCTCTCTATTAGACGTTCGCTCGGCTCATATCACCCAACCTACATCACTCTCCCCACTTACTTTTGCACTGAGCGGAGCAGTAGTACCTCTATCCTTTTGAGCAAAGATACGCTATAATGGCATCCATAATAAGCCATCAG
Source organism: Chloroflexota bacterium (assembly GCA_005879655.1). Next base: position 57,707 of record VBJK01000078.1, read on the forward strand.
TGATCTGTTAGAAGAGAAATTAGAGCGAGGGTCCGTCAAATGAGATGTCCCAGATGCGGAAACGAAGCAAGCCAGGAGGAACCATTCTGCGGGCAATGTGGTGCTCCAACTGAGCAGCAAATATATAGAACAAACAATGTATCTTTTACACCGCATCAACCAATGCAGCCGCCTTCTGACCCAAATCAACAAACACGATTTTATCAGGACGCGACCGAAGCCATATCTATTTATCCTAAACAGGCAGGTCCAGCCTACCCCACCGCGTATCAGCGAGACCCCAACGCTTGCCGCACTTCCACCAAGCCCGGTCCCTCCCCCACCAGCGTACAATCATGGTTACTATATGCAGAGTCAGGCCCTCCCTCTTCAGCAACGATCACATAATACTACTATAATTGTAATCTGTATCTGTCTCGTTGTTGTTCTGCTTGGCGCGATCGGTATCACTACTTTGCTCATGACGAGAAATCAGCAGGCTATCCAAGTGCATCAGACAGCGATAGCAACCCCTGCTGCGACAGCAATTGCAACACCAAGTCCGACTCCATTGCCAACGCCCTCGCCTACGGCGCTCCCAACACCAACGACGGCACCAGTGACACCAACACCTGTAGCAGATGCAGGTTTCTCATGGTGTGGTGCAACCTGTACACCTTATAACTTCTCCGTAGAATACCCAAATGGATGGACCGCAGGAGCTGCCACCAACGGCGCAGGAGTACAGTTCACTAATCCGGCACAGCTTGACCAGTTTATCTCCATCAAAGCGCTTGGTCCGACAGCAAGTCCGGCTAGCACTCTTGTCAGTAGCGATCTGCAAACGAATTTTGCAAGTAAAGTTGGCTACACACCGCCAACGGGCTATTCAAGTGGCACTATTAGTGGTGAAACATGGATTGCCGCATTAGCCTATTACCAAAGTGACGCTCAACAGAAAGAGCGTATTATTGTCTATGCCACGGTCCACCAGGGCAAGGGATATATCATCGAACTCAATGCGGCAGATGCTCAGTTTGATGCTGTTAACGCTCAGTTCTTTAATGTCGTGCTCTCAAAGTTCCGGTTCCTACAGCCAACACTGTAATGGAGGTGCTTTGAAAGCTTTTCTACTCATCCTGGTATTTATAAGTGGTATGACCAGCCTGGCACTCGAAATGTGTGCCTCGCATCTCCTTGGAGCTTACTTTGGGTCGTCCCTCTACATCTGGGCGGTACTCATCGGGCTGATCCTGGTCTATTTGACCATCGGCTATTTTCTTGGTGGCCGTCTCGCGGATCGCTACCCATCTGAACGGGTACTCTGTATTATCACGGCTCTAGCCGCCTTAGCGACCTCGCTGATCCCATTTGTCAGCCAGGGTATTCTTTCCTGGTCCGTGAACGCTATTGCCCAGGTTTCAGTGAGTGCCTTTGTCAGTTCCCTCTTAGGGAGTGTCTTGCTCTTCGCGGTACCGGTCACGCTCTTGGGCCTCGTCTCACCATTTGCCATCCGTCTGGTAACGAGAAGTGTGAAGCAGAGTGGGCATGTCAGTGGTTCTCTGTATGCCATCTCCACCATCGGGAGTATGCTAGGTGCATTTGTGCCGGTACTCTGGTTCATCCCAACTTATGGGGTGCGCCGCACGTTCCTCATCTATGGAGCACTGCTCTTTGCCGCCTCTCTGTGGGGCCTGCGCCCGCTATGGCGGCCAGTATTCGCGCTCGCCTTGCTTATGCTAGCACTACCACTCGGACCATTGAAAGCTATCCCCTATTTGACATACGAGCGGGAGTCAGTGTACAACTATATTCAGGTGACACAACTTCCTGATGGTACGCGTCAGCTTATCCTTAACGAAGGACAGGCAATACATTCAATCTATTATCCAGATCGCAACAAAGTGCTGACAGGCCAGTACTGGGATTACTTCCTGGCGGCACCGTACTTTAACGAGGGTTTTACCCCTCAACAATTACGTCGCGTTGGTATTATCGGCTTAGCCGGTGGCACCATCGCGCGCCAGTTTACTCAAGTATATGGACCAGTGCCAATTGATGGTGTTGAAATTGATCCAGCTATTGTAGATGTCGGGAAACAGTATTTTGCTATGAACGAGCCAAATTTGCACGTCCATGTCCAGGACGGGCGGACATTTTTAGCCACGACACAAGCCAGGTATGATGTTGTAGCCATTGATGCCTTTCAACAACCATATATTCCGTTCCAGCTGACTACACGCGAGTTCTTCACAGACATTCGCTCGCACCTCTCACCCACAGGCGTCGTCGCCCTCAATACGGGACACACTACACACGATTTTCGTTTAGTGCAGGCGTTTGTCAACACAATGAGCCAAGTCTTCCCTAGCATCTATGTCTTCAACGTCCCAGGAACCTTCAATACTGAAGTGATGGCTACGATGCAACCGACCTCACTGGACACCTTTCGTGCTCAACTCGCACAGTCCAATTCATCAACTACGCTAGGCCAGGTTGCCAGGGAGGTCTTACCTGTTGCCTCACAAGGCCGTGCCGATAGCGGGCTCGTCTTCACAGATGATTGCGCCCCTATTGAACAGATCACAGACCAGTTGCTATTAAGCTATATTCAGCAACCCTGAGTATTGACTGATAGCCACCAAACTTTGTAATGTAAAGAGACACGGTCTAGAAAGCCAAAGCTTCATCGGAAAAGTGTTTGGATGTTATCCAAGATATTCGTAACTTGTGTAATTTCCATAGCTCTTACGATTAGCTAAAGTACGGTACCAGTAGAAGACATAGAAAACTGAGAGGAAACATCATCATGGTGGTAGTCGCAGTTATCGGTGCACAATGGGGGGACGAAGGTAAAGGGAAAATTGTGGACGAACTCTCCAGAAGCGCAGACTTTGTTGCACGTTATCAGGGGGGGAACAACGCCGGACATCGCGTTGTCCACGAAAAAGGCGAATTTGCCTTCCGCCTTGTCCCTTCAGGCATTCTCTACCCCAATATAACGTGTATTATTGGCAATGGAGTTGTCATTGATCCCAAAGCTTTAATTACAGAGATGGAAGAACTGCAAAGTCAGGGGATAGACATCTCTCGTTTATATATCAGTGAACGTGCTCACCTTGTAATGCCATATCACTTTTTACTTGATCGTCTAGAGGAAGAAACCCGTTGGGCCGATATGCTGGACAATACGCAACGCGGTCTGATCCCAACCTATGTGGAGAAAATCGATACTGCTCAGCGTGGTATCAGTCCTGCCTATGTGGATAAACTCGCACGCACGGGCATTCGCATGGCTGATCTCTTCGATGTTGATATGTTCAGAGCCAAGCTGGCTACCATACTGCAACAAAAGAACCGCATGATCACGCAGATCTATGGCCAACCTCCCCTTTCACTAGAAGAGATCCATGGCGAATACTTCGTCTATGGGCAACTCTTGCGTCCTCATATCGCTGACACGCAGAAGATGCTGCACGACGCACTCTTTGATCATAAAACCATCCTGCTAGAGGGCGCGCAGGGAGCACTGCTGGACATTGACTTTGGTACGTATCCCTACGTTACATCTTCTTCGACACTTGCCGCCAATGCTGCCGTTGGTGCAGGTTTGCCAGCTCGCTCTATCGATCGTACGGTTGGTGTATTTAAAGCATACATCACGCGCGTTGGCAGTGGTCCTATGCCCACAGGGCTATTTGATAATATAGGACAGGAGATGAGTGAGCGTGGCCACGAGTATGGTACCAACCGATCCAGAATACGCCGTTGCGGCTGGTTTGATGCCGTGGCGGGACGCTTTGTCGCGCAATTAAATGGTCTGGATGCCGCAGTGATTACGAAACTGGATGTGCTAGATACCTTCCCAACTATCAAAATTTGTACTGCTTATAATTTGCGGGGGAATATCATCCATAGTCTCCCGGCAACACCCAGCGACCTTTCGGCGTGCGAACCCATTTATGAAGAAGTTGAAGGTTGGCAATGCACTACCAGCGATACCCATTCTTACGAAGAATTGCCCGCTGCTGCCAAAGCTTACCTGAAACGCTTAGAAGAGCTATTAGAAACACCGATTGCGATGGTCTCAGTTGGACCTAAGCGAGGTAGGACAATACAAATACAAAACGTGTTGGTCCCTCTGGACTCCTAGGCCTATCCCAACATTTATGCTACGAAGGGCAAGAGAGTTATAAACCAGTTATAATCTCTTGCCCTTCGTAGCATGAATGTTGGGATAGGCCTTGTGCAGAATCCCAAAACCTTTTGGGGAATGGCAAAATTTGGGGACACCCCAAGCCCCGCCAGAGCGGCTTCGCCCCCTGGACCCCCAATCCCTATTGGCTCTCGTGTTTTTGCACTACGAGGAAGATAACAACTTCCCGACTTTATAGGATTTCTACATAGCCTTCCGTTCCATTAACCCGGATTCTCTGTCCGTCATTGATCAGCTTAGTGGCATTTTCTACGTTTACTACGGCAGGTAAACCATATTCACGTGCGATAACTGCTCCATGGGTCATCAGTCCACCAACTTCGGTGACTAGGCCTTTTATGGATACAAACAATGGTGTCCAGCTAGGGTCAGTAAAGGAGGTGACTAATATATCTCCATCTTCCAGATCAGCATCTTCCATGTTTAAGATGACACGTGCTCGTCCCTCTATAACTCCGCAAGAAACAGGTAGACCTACAAGAGCTTCGGCTGGGAGATTTTCTCGTTTGTACTCACCCGCAATGATTTCACCGTCAGACGTGATAACACGTGGGGGAGTTAGTTTTTCATATAATTTGTACTCGTCTTTTCGTTTGCTGATGATCTGGTAATCCAGTTTATTTGTGCGTACGACTTCGCGAAGTTCTTCAAAAGTGAGATCGTATATATCTTCTTTTTCATGAATAACGTTGGCTTGTACGAGCTGTTCGGCTTCTTTCAGTAAAGCCAGCTTATAAATGAAGTAGCGATTCACTATGCCGTATTTTGGATATTCACGATACCCGCTGAAATTACGGATGAGGCTGATCATGCGTTTTGTCTCTTTGGCTTTTTGTTCACCATCCGGTAATTGCTTCAAGCGATCTAATACCTCTTGTTCTTTTTTCAATGCTTCCTGTTGCCCTTGTTCAAATTTTTGCTTGCTTGCACCAAGCTCAAAGTTTTTGATGTTACTGAGAATCATGGGGACAAGTGTCGTTGGTTTTTCGCTCCAACGAGTTCTCGTCATATCGATTTCCCCGACACATCGCATGCCGTATTTGTTAAGAAAAACTGAGAGAGCGTCCCGGGCTTCCTGTCCACCATTAAACTTAACCAGTTCATCCAAGAAGTTATCATCTTTTACATGTTGTAAATGATCAATCACTTCCGGGTAAGGACGGATCACATCTGCAACATCCAATAGCGCCAGGCCCATTTCCGAAGTAATATTGTTTGGCGCAGATTGAGAAAGCATGTCTGCTACATTTTTTTCACCTAACCACTCATTCATTTTTTCATTGATCCAGGATGAAGCATCCATAGCAGCCATAATTACACTATGACTTTGTGGGTCAAATAAGATCTTCTTTAATTGCTGGATATCTTCCAGGATAAAATCAAAGAGTTCTGACCCTGATTTCGTCTGGATGTTACACTTTAACTCTTCTATTGATGTTTGACTACGCTTGATCAGACCAGAAACGATCGTCGGATCGTTTTTGACTTGTGTTCGGAAACCCGCAGAGGAAATAACTTTATTGCTTTTACCGGAACTCTGTTCTTGCTTATCATCTGGTAACGATTGTATAAAATCTCCCCGCTCTATGATGGTCATGAGTGCGTCTTTCATGAGCGGATCGTGTTGTCCCATGGCATCTAATAAGTTGTGTTTGCTGACAGGTGAAACCAGCATAGCTGTAACATCAACAAACAACCTTCCACCAGCTTTACGCATGGGTGCACGAGTCGTTAACAGAAAAAAAGACAATCCTAATGGTTTGATGGGATCGGTCATCATTTGTTGATGACCGACAGATATATAGACACGATTTTCCTGATCATTCGCTTCGGGGATGGGGTATAAAGTAGTGATTGGCCGACTCTGGACAATAGAAAATGTATCATCAACCAAACACCATTCGATATCTTGTGGGCAACCAAAATAAGCTTCGATCTGTCTTCCTATGCGTGCAAGTTGTAAAATTTGTTGTTCGGTAAGTGTTTGAGTCTTTTGCTGATCAGGAGCGATCTGCTGTGTTTCTGTTCCGCCTTCTTTTAGTCCATAGATAGCCAATTTTTTGCTTGCTATCATCTTATCGACGATTTCCTCTTCCTGTACTTTATAACAATCGGCAGATACCAAGCCAGAGACCAGTGCTTCTCCAAGTCCAAAACTGGCGTCGATTGATAGCAGCTTTCGGTTAGAAGTAATCGGATCAGCTGTAAACATGATCCCTGCTGCCTCCGGGTAGACCATTTTCTGGATGACCACAGACAGATGGACCTTTTTGTGGTCGAACCCGTTCTGCATCCGGTAAATTACCGCACGGTCCGTAAAGAGCGACGCCCAGCACTTGCTGATGTGTTTCAGTATGGCTTCCTTGCCTATAATGTTCAAATACGTATCATGCTGTCCTGCAAAGGATGCCGTTGGCAGATCCTCCACCGTAGCACTGGAACGCACAGCATAGGCATTTTTATCACCTAATTTTGTAATAAAATATGTAACTGCTTCATCAATTTCCTTTGCAATTACTGTCCCTTCGATGACACTGCGAATCTCACCGCTAAGTTCACCGATTTTATCCCGGTCTTCCACTTTTAGAAGCGATAACTGATCAAGTAATTGGTTAATCGATGACGTTTCCCCAATGATTCTTTTAAAGGCTTCAGTAGAAATACAAAAGCCATCCGGTACGTGTATTCCTTCAATCTTGGAAAGTTCCCCCAGGTTCGCGCCTTTCCCCCCAACAATCATGAGTTTTGTTTTGTCAATATCCTGAAAACCAAGGACAAAGGAACTCATACGTTTCCCTCCTTTGTGATCATCACTTGAAAAGGGATTGTCCATAGGCAGGCGCGTTAAGCAGAGGTTTCCCTCTGCACTCCCTTGTTCTTGCCGCCTTCGGCGGCATAAGGGAAAAAAGGGGTATTTGGGGACACCCCAAACCCCGCCATGTGGCTTCGCCCCCTGGACCCCTGCTTAACGCGCACGCCTAGCGGAGAAAGGAGTGAAAGGGAGAGCTTAGGGACACCCCAAACCCCGCCAGGGGGCGAAGCCCCTGGACCTCCGGCTTAGGTTGATGCGTATTGGACAATCCCTTGTGGGTGTCCTACCCTCGCGGCGTCGGGGGGGGATGACGGGCACTTATTTGAAGCCTATTGCGCCCAGCGGTTTCTTTGCCATTACAGATCCACTGCGTGGAAATTGCGCGGGACAGAGTGTACGCTGCTCCCAGACTAGTAAGTGGCGATCATCCGCTAAACCGGGTAGCTCCACCCGCACATCAGCCTTGAAGGCTACTCCCATCTGCGATGCCGCACGCTTGCCCTGTGCTAACTCCTCGGCGAAGTCGCCCTTTTTCGGCAGAATGATCCGCCCCCCTACACGGCAAAATGGCGCTGCATACTCCAGCAAAATGGGCATAGATGCGACGGCACGCGCAGTAACTACATCAAATGCGTTACGATACTCAGCTGTGTGCGCTCTCTCCTCAGCACGCCCATGCTCAGCGCTCACGCCCTTAAGCTCTAACATGTCGATGACATGTTGCATGAAGGTCACTTTTTTACCAGTCGCCTCCAAGAGTAGCACCTGCCATTGAGGGCGCACTATTTTGAGAGGGAGGCCGGGGAAGCCCGCTCCTGCCCCTATATCCAGTAAACGCGCTGACGGTCTATCATAGACCGTTAGTAAAGACAACGAATCGAGGAAATGTTTCGTTAAAACTTCCTCTGGATCAGTAATTGCTGTCAGGTTGAAGCGTGCGTTCCAAGTGAGCAATTCTTGCCGATAGCGCTGAAACTGTTCCAATAGTTGTACATTGTCGATAGTTAGGCCCACTTGCTGTAGACCTTCAATAAAGTTCATGATATAAATTTACGTTTGCTATTGAGATAATCCACCAGCAAGTATTCGCCTAGATTATCTTTGTCTGCATAGAAGGTACGTCCATGATTGATCTCTGCCATTTGATTGACGAAGGCAATCATGCTGTGATCATCGTAGAGCATAAAGGTATTGATCGTAATACCTTCACGGGTACAGCGCTGGACCTCCAGTAGCGTCTGCTGCTCCGCATAGGGGCTGGGATAAGCAAATTGCCACTGCCCGTCCTCGTACCAGACTGTTGGACCGCCATCTGTGATCATGATAACCTGCTTATTTACACCACGATGACGCGCAAGCAACTGGCGCGCTAGCATCAGACCGTGCGCCATATTCGTACCACGATTATTGTCGTAGCGGCTCATCTCGATTAGCTCATTAGGTCTGTATTCACGGGCGATCAACGAGAAGCCCACAACATAGAGATTGTCACGCGGGAATTGAGAGCGGATTAAACTCTCTAAAGCTACTGCCACCTTCTTGGCCGCCGGTTGGCACCCGTTATAGATCATGCTCAAGCTCATATCGATCATCAGCACCGTCGATGATTGCGTGGTGAACTCGGTACGATAGACTTCAAAATCGCCCTTCTCCAACGTGACAGGCAGGCCAGCGCCTCGGCGATGAATGGCATTCATCAACGTCTTTTCCAGTTCAAGCAAGAACGGATCGCCAAACTGGTACGGCTTGCTTTCATCAGTACGCTCGCCACCTACGCCACGGAAGGGGCTGACATGCCGACCAAAACCGTCACGCTTCAGTTTGTTGAAGATGTCCTGAAGAGCCTTTTGACCAATCTTACGAATACCACGCGAGGTCAACTCCCAATGATTGCCCTTCTTCTGAATGTACCCGGCCTCCTCCAGCACCTTCATTAGCTCTTTCAGCTGCTCGACCGACTCATACTCCTCATCGCCGAGCAATTCCTTGACCTTCGCGCTATCGATTGCCTCAATATCATCCAGACGACGAGCCTCTTGCAGCTGATCCAGTAGACCCTCCGCTTGCTGCATGCGGGCCATCACACGCATCGCTTCATTGAGCGGTAATGATTCATTGCCTCGGAAGGGAAAACGTGTAGGGACCTGTTCCATTGGAGCCATGGCTTCGAGATTCTGCGCCAGTTCCATCATATCAACACGGATGCGGTCATCCCCCATCAGTTGCTCCATCAGGTTCTGTAGCTCTTCACGTTGCTCCGGCGAAAGATTGTCCAAGATGCCTTCCATAGCTGCGCGTTGCATCTGCATCTGCTCGATCAAGTCGTCCAGTGAATTGACACCTGGAAAGTATTGACCATGCTTCTGCATAAACGCGTCAAAATCCGGCTCTCGCCCCTCCTGGCGCTCACGTAGCATCTTATTCAAATCACGAATCATTTCGCGCAAGCGAGCGATATCTTCAGGAGTCATGTTTTGGAGAGACTGTTGCATGCCCTGGAAGAACTGTTGCATCATCTGTTGCTGCAAATTCCCCATCAGCTCTTGAAATTTCTCACGCGCTTGCTCATCCATAAAATCGTATTCGGAGAGCTTTTTAATCTGACCTGCAATATCATCCGGCAAGCTATCCAGATACTCACGCTTCCTTTTTGCGATCATCTCCAGCATACGTCTCATCTGCTCAGGCGACAACTCCTCACCCTCTTGAGCCTGCTTGTCTGTTTGCTGATCCTTACTATCCAACCTGCTCTGAATACCTTCGCGCTCCATGCGCTTGATCTCATCGAGCTTCTCACGTAGATCATCCATTACGCCAGAAGCCATATTGTAGCGCTTTAACTGCTCACTGCGTTGACTGCGCAGACGATCCATCAACTCACGCAATCCCATAGCACGACGACCATCTTCGCCACGAATGCCTTCTTGCATCAAACGTCTTAACGCCTGTTGCAAATTGCCATTCTCCAGGTAATCGTCAGAAAGAGCCTTTAGAATATCATCGGCATCCAAGCCCTCAATATGCTGCGTGCCATCCCAATGCGAATACCCGTAGCGATTCCTTTGAAAGCGTTGAAACATGTCGCGTGTTCCTTAATATTAGCGGCGATAGCGTACTTTACCTCTGACCTCATCTTTATTTAAACGGCGATTTAAGTGAAGCCCTTCAAGAATAAATTCAATTGATGAAGCGACACTAGCTGAGCTACCACGTCCGTTAAGCTTGTCGATCGCCTTGCTCAGACCACCAACTTTGGATAATTGGTTAACATATTCCATCGCGGACATATCATCACCCACCTGAACACTCAGCCCACGCTCAAAACCTGCTATCAGTTGATCAAATTCCCGTGCGTCAAAGTAATCGCTAAAGACACTGATAATCGCCGCATTGATCAGTTTCTGCACCACACGCTCTTCTTTGATATCACCGACAGCATCCAATTCGATCTTACCACAGGTCGATGCCATGACGGCGGAGAGATCACTAATCCGTGGTGCCGCTTGGCGCTCTTTCAGACGTAATGCACGGCGACTCGCATTACTCAAGACATTCTCGAAGTTAGAGACAGAGACGCGTACACTCACACCGGAGCGTTGACTAATATCATTACTACGTCGCGCCAACTGAGTAACCTGGGCAATGACTTCTTTCATGAACTTTGGCACCGTGACTTCCAGACCCTCAGTTGAGAAGAGCGTACTTTCGGTCTCCATAATCTGGATCTCATGCTCCACGTCTTGCGGATAATGTGTGCGGATCTCGGAACCAATACGATCCTTCAAAGGTGTAATGATGCGACCACGATTGGTATAGTCCTCCGGGTTCGCACTGGCAACGACATAGACATCCAGCGGTAAGCGGATCTTATAACCACGTATCTGCACGTCGCGCTCTTCCATAATGTTCAACAAACCAACCTGGATGCGTTCCGCCAGGTCTGGCAATTCATTGATACAAAAGATGCCACGATTGGTACGCGGGATCATCCCATAGTGAATGGTGAGTTCATCAGAGAGGTAGCGACCTTCAGCGACACGAATAGGGTCTACTTCGCCCACAAGGTCCGAGATGGTGATATCAGGCGTGGCTAGTTTTTCGCCGTAACGGCGATCACGCGGCAACCAAGCAATCTCCACCTGATGGTTCAATTCAGCAACTTTATCACGACAAGCCTTACACACGGGTTCATAGGGATTGTCGTTAATTTCACAGCCAGCGATGACAGGCACGAACTCATCTAGTAAATTGACGAGACTACGCGCCATACGCGTCTTTGCCTGACCACGCTCGCCAAGAAAGATAATATCCTGACCAGAGAGAATGGCATTTTCTATCTGTGGTATCACAGTCTCGTCATAGCCAATAATCCCTGGAAATAACTCTTCACCATTACGAATCTTCTTTACCAGATTTTTGCGCATCTCCTCCTTGACAGTCAACACCTTATATCCACTTGCCTGCAACTCACCGATTGTGCGCGGTCGAGAAGTTATAGTCATTCAGTTTTCTGCTACCTTTCTTGGGGGTTAGCTTCGTGGAATGCAGCTGGGATTGAAGACGAGTATAAACCGATCCTGCATGTGTTCCACGATACCGGAAACAGGTGGAACCATATCTGATTCTACCGCCTGCTGGCCGAAAACGCAAGTACAGGAATGAAGAGGAGCAGAAGATGAGCTAAATTGACCCCCTGGAAAGCCTTGGTGTATACTGCTCTTACATCATTTTCTAAGCAATGTAAAGCAGGAAGGATATCTTTTTTGGCAGGCTCATTAGATTCACACCCATCTGAAAATTCAAATTGGCGGAAGCATAAAAATGCCTGTCCATTTTATAGAGAGCGCTGGTTCCCCTGCAATGATGTGGCCGCAGGAGAACCAATGTACCAGGTCTTTTGTCTCAAAGGAACTCCACCACTCACAGCAGGTGAACAGGAGAAATGTTTCCGCAGTAAAACCTGTTGTTGGCGGCTGGCTGAGAAGAAGAAACAAGAGACGACAGCTAGCCAGAGTACGAAATAGAGGATCATCTGGATGAGGCATGGCAAGCCCCATCCAAATGACCCTCTATTTCATACTCTGGCTTATTCTCTTTCGCGGGATGAATAGATATAGCGCTCTAGTATATCATCGTACGTGAAGAGTTCTTCTACTTGGAAAAAGCGAGGAACCTCAACGCGCGCAGTCTCCAGCGAATCAGAACAGTGGATCAGATTCGCCTGGACACTCATCGCAAATTCGCCACGCAACGTCCCAGGAGCCGCTTCACGCGCTTTGGTAATGCCACACAGCGCTCTGACTGTGCTGACACAATCAGCCCCTTCCAGACAGAGCACAACCACCGGCGTCAATTGCATAAACGACTTGACCTCTGCAAAGAAGTCGCGCCCCACCAGATGGCTGTAGTGCTCATTGAGCAGCTCATCAGATAAACGCATCATCTTCAGACCAACGATCTTCAAGCCCTTGCGCTCCAAGCGAGCAAGAATCTCACCAACCAGATCTCTTTGGATGGCATCAGGTTTTAATAGCACTAAAGTACGTTCCACGATTAAAAATTAACTCCTTATACTACGTTATTACAGCAATATTATGCTAATAGTTGGCAACCAACTGCACTAATTGGCGACTAGCCTTCTCCATCTCCAAACGCACACGACCCAGGTTGCCCTTGCCGTGTGTTGTCACCACAAGGATCATTCCCCCCGACTCTTGCATCTGTATTGTACCAGTTTCGGTTTCAACAATAACATGACGGGTTTCGCCAGTATTGATCTGTTTGGTAAAATCCGTAATAGAGCCAAATGCGGCTGCCGACATGGCCCCAATCATTTCCTCGTCCTCACTGTGCAGTATTCCAGAGACAATTAGACCATCCGTACCGACAAGAACCGCGTCATGAACATTATCCAGGTCGGTCAATCTCTGTAAAATAGTTTCCAACTCATTGACTGCCTTTCTTTAGACTTTTGCCCGTTTAGCCATAGTCAAAGCTTTATTATAAGCCTCCATCGCTTGCAAATACTCGCCCTGACGCATATATGCGTCACCCAGAACCCGATACCCGGCAGAATATTTGGGTGCAAGTTTCAATAAAGCCCGGACATTACTTATAACCTCGTTCAGCAGTTCTGGTGCATTACGTATAATAATACGATACTCTTGCATCGCCTCATCATAATCACCTACGAGTTGATGCTGATAGGACTTGACCAGGCGATGCTGGTAATTCATACTACCGTTATCAGGTGCCTTAGCCGGACTAGTTGCTGCTCGCTCAACATGCTGTTGCTTAGCAGCGGCAGGGGATTGCTCTCGTGCTGAACCCGGCTGGGTTGGCTGGAGGCGAACGGCTGGCCGTCTCATGGTAGTTTCCAACTCATCATCAAGCAATGCATCCCTTTGCGGTGCAGGCATGGCAGAAACATACTTCGCAGGTGCTACCACAGGCGATACCCGTACAGTGACTTCAAGAGGCTCATTCATCTGAGCAGGCTCTGGCGTCTTACTCGCGAAATCGCGCTTAACGGGTGGCACTACCGGGTCCGGCAGGCCCCCGGTGACAGGAGACATTGCAGAAGAAGCAGCGGGAGTCATTGGACCTGCATCAGCTCTCAATGCACTTGCCCACCAGGGTTCTACAGGCACAACGGGGTCTGGTTGAGCAGGTAATGTAGGAATCTCAGGAACAGTTGGTTTGGGCTGAGGCACCGGTGCGACAGGAGGCTGGTTAAAGTTCCCCAACTGGGCAAAAGCGGAAGAGAGGCTTGCCTCTTCTCCCTGCGTTTCTAGCACGGTATGCTGAGGCACGCCCGGTTGCGCAGGACTTTGTGTTTGTGCAAAGGCTGAGAGTGTATTTGGTTCTAGCGGCACAAATCCCTGTGAAAACAGGGTGGATTGTAATGCCTCTAGCGTGGTCAGCACGTTTTGCTCGTTCTGGCCTGCTACTCCGGCAGGTGATTGCTGTCCCTGCTCATTCCCCCACATGGCTGAAGGCACTTCCGCAGCTGGCAAAGCTGGCTCAGATCTATCGAGATTGGCCCCACGAGCTGAATGCATTGTCCCGCCAATTTCCTGGAGCCAGGACGGTTCCTCTTGAGACGCTGGCGTGGCAGTCTCCTTGGCAGGTTGTGACCACGTGGCGTCAGGAGTTGACGAGAAATGGGGCGCGCCCGCCACGTCCTTGAGCCACTCCGGCCTTTCCATCTGAACTGGCTGTGACGTGGGGGCCATCTGCTGCATCCACTCCGGCACTGCCGCCGCTGCACTTGGTGAGGCCGCATTGGCTAGTCCCTGAAGCCAGTCTGACTCTTGTGCTTGCACCTGCTGTGAGGTTGGCGCTATCTGCCTCATCCATTCTGGCTCTTCCATCTGAGCTGGCTGTGAGGTTGGCGCTATCTGCCTCATCCATTCTGGCTCTTCCATCTGAGCTGGCTGTGAGGTTGGCGCTATCTGCCTCATCCACTCCGGCTCCTCCATCTGAGCTGGCTGCGATGTTGGTGCTATCTGCCTCATCCATTCTGGCTCTTCCATCTGAGCTGGCTGCGATGTTGGTGCTATCTGCCTCATCCACTCCGGCTCCTCCATCTGAGCTGGCTGTGAGGTTGGCGCTATCTGCCTCATCCACTCCGGCACTGCCGCTGACTCACCTAGAGAGGCCGCGCTGGCTACCTCTTTGAGCCAATTCGGCTCGTCTGCCTCAGCTGGTTGAGCCGAAGCCGTCATTCGCTTCATCCACTCCGGCTCTTCCACCTGAGCTGGCTGCGGTGTTGGTGCTATCTGCTTCATCCACTCCGGCTCTTCCGCCTGAGCGGATTGTTCAGCACCAGCGATCTGGGGCGAAGAAGTAACATCTTGCGTCTGAAGCACCCACGACTCCAAAATGCCTGACTGCTGTACAGGTAATGTTGCATGAGTAACAGGTAGCTCAGCCACTGGCGGAGGCGCAAGGAGTTCTTGACTCATCTCAGGTGCCATACTGCTAGCCCCTATCGACTTCAACCAAGCCGGACCAAAGAACGACTCTTCCTCGTCATCTGACTCAACGGCAAAAGGACTAGCTATCGGCTCTGGAGTAAGAGGTGGCTCATTTTTGACGGGGGATGGAGTGGCTGCCTTTGCCTCCACCACTTGTGGCACAGACGGCATAGGTAGGACCGTCGTCCTAGATGTCTGTGGCGGCATTGGCTGCACAAGAGGTTGCAGCACTTG
>VBJK01000346.1 GCA_005879655.1 Chloroflexota bacterium
GATCGGTATAACAATATTCCTGAATATACTCCTGGTAGGGGAGAAGCTTCTGAAAGATCATAGCGCTTGTTCCACCAGTACCCGCGCCAACTTCCAAGATACGCAGGCGGGCTGATCCCTCAGACTTTCTTATCTCATTCAGATAGGCTACGACAGCATCAGCCAGGATAGCATTAAAGAAGTCGGTCACGCGATTGTGCTTGTAAACCCCTTCGACAAGCTCCCTAGATGATTTCGGGAACAGAACAGTCGTAGCCGCACTCTGACCAGTCAGAATCTTTGGGAGACCCCGCAAGGTTACTTCCACCAATGCGGCTTGGGCGCTCAAGTCAAGATGGGCCAACCATACTGCTTTCCAGCGCTCCCATTCCTGCCAGGTTCTTTCGTGGTCGATCGAGATTGGATTAGTCACACGCCCTGATTGCTCGTCATAACTGATGTACTTCTTCTGTGCTAAGATCCTGATGGTTTCATCTAGCCAGCGGTGGCAGTAGGCTGGCAAACCGGCTCTTGCTTTTAGTTCTGTAGTCAACGTGTGTGCTTTTGTAAACCAGCCAAGCGTTTGCAATTGCACCCACAGCAAGCGTGCGAGTATTTCTTCCATCTCTTGTGCTGGCTGGTCTAGCGTTGCGTGAAGGCTCTCTATTTGCGCTCTTTGATCTGGAATATGCTGTTGGATCTGCTGTTGGATGGAGGCTCGATCTTGCGGAGAGCAGGCTACGACCTCACCTGTTCGGGCATCCCTTACGATATTTTGAGATGGGAGAGGTTGGCCGTTGCTTCTTTGCTGGAAGAGGGCGTGTATCGTTTCTGCATGCTCAATGAGAAAGTAGTACGCCAGATCGCGGATGCATTTGTACTGGAAAAACGTCGTGATGGGAATTAGCCCAAACACTCCTTCCATTCTGGCCTGCAATCGGTGAATGGCAAGGGAATCCAGCCCGTACTCATCAAATCCTATCTCTGGATCAAGCCTTTGCAGGCTGATCTTTAAAACTGCTGATAGGATATTGATCAAATAGGAAATCGTAAATGCAAGGAGTCCGTCGGGTTCGGCAACGCTTGCAGACGTGCTAGTGTCAGGAGATAGAGGCCTGGGGTGGGACACACCTTCAGCGTGACGCGCCGGCATCCAATAGCTCTCTCTGGCGAAGGGATAGGTCGGTAGACTGACGCGATGTGGAAACTGCTCTCCATAGAGCGTCTTCCAATCCACATGCACTCCTTTGATCCAAGCAAGCGCTATCTTGTCGAGCTTCTTCTCCTGGCACCAGATACGCAGTAAGGATTGGCCATCGCTCTCCTTTTCAAAGAGCATTGCATCTATTCTTGAGGAGCCAGTTCCCTGGCTGCGCATTGCCTGAGCTGTATATAGCCCTGCTGATGCCTGCTTGTGAATAAAGCTGTCTAATCTTTTCAGCAACACTGCCTGCGAGTCAGCCAGGATAGCCAGCCGATGCTCCAGGGCTGCACGTCCCATTTGTAAGGTAAATGCTACGTCCGCGAGATTAAGCTCCCCATGCTTTTGTATCCACTCTTTCATCTCTTGTGCGTAGCTGGTTAATTGCTGCTCACTCTTGGCAGACAAGATGAACAGGCTTGGGGACTGCGGACTTTTCGCAGGGGGATAAGTGTCTTGCCAATCAGCAATATATTCTTCGATCACGAGATGGGCATTTGTTCCACTATAGCCAAATGAACTGACGGCTGCCCGTCTTGGTACTCCTGCCTCCGACTGCCAGTCACGAACTGCTGTGTTGACATAAAATGGCGATGCTGCAAAATCAAAATGCGGATTTGGCTGCTTAAAATGCAGGCTCGGTACCAACTTCTTCTGCTGCATGGAGAGCAAGACTTTGTGCACGCTCGCCATCCCCGCTGCTGCCGAGGTATGACCAATGTTACTTTTGACAGAACCGAGGGCACAGTACTGCTTGCGTGGCGTCTTTTCCTCAAAGACAGTGGCCAGGGCTTCCAACTCAATGGGATCGCCCAGTTGTGTGCCCGTGCCATGCATCTCTACATAACTAATGCTGGCAGGGTCAATCTCGTATTTCTCGTAAATCTCGCGTTTGAGTTCGATCTGGCTCTTGATACTGGGAGCCGTGATGCCATTAGTAGCCCCATCCTGATTAATGCCGGAGCCAATAATCACACCATAGATCTGGTCATGATCAGCTTGCGCGTCCGAGAGGCGTTTGAGTACTAATGCACCAACCCCTTCTCCCGGTACGAAACCATTAGCGCTCGCATCGCAGGTTTTGCAGCGACCGTCAGGCGACAGCATCCCAGCACTACACATGCCAATATAGGACTCTGGTGTCAGATAGAGACTTACTCCGCCCACCAGGGCCATATCGATTTCCTGGCTTTTGAGCGCTTGACAGGCTAAATGCGTTGCCACTAATGAGGAAGAACAGGCGGTATCAATAGGAATAGCGGGTCCTTTCAGATTCAGCAGATAGGCCAGACGAGCCGCAGCAATGGCCGGATTCGTCCCCAGGATATTTGTTGTGAGAGCCTTCTGTTGAGCGAGCAGCAGTTCATATTCATGGCTCATGATGCCAAGGTAGATCCCACACTTGATGTTACTCAGCAAGCCTGGACTATAGCCTGCATCTTCAAAGGCCTTGTATCCCTCTTCTAAGAAGAGGCGATGTTGTGGGTCCATGCTCTCTGCATCGGCAGGAGAAAGACGAAAGAAGAGAGGGTCAAAATACTCTATGCCCTCAAGGGCACCAAGCTCTTTACAATACATCTTGCCCAATGCTGTGGGATTGGGGTCATAATAATCGGAGACATTGAAGCGGGTACGAGGAATTTCACGGACACTATCTTTGGCCTGTACAAGATTCTGCCAATACTCACTCACATTCTTGGCGTCGGGATACTTGCCCGACATACCTACAATGGCAATGGCCCCTGTCCGTAGGGACATGCCCATAGGAGCGAACTTAGGGGCTTCGGTACGGGTGGAGTATACAGATACGGGGGACGTGGGGCTTACAGGCTGCGTGAGTCTCACAAGGGGTGTGGGACTCGTATGTGACGTGGAGCTCACAGGCGAGCTTGC
>VBJK01000347.1 GCA_005879655.1 Chloroflexota bacterium
TATTCGTTAATCCGACGAAATCGGGAGACAAAGATGCTTTCAATGCACCGTTTGGTGCAAGCAGTGCTCCAAGACACATTGGAAAAAGAGAAAAAAACCGACCGATGGGTCGAGTATGCCGTTTTGGTCATCGCTGCTGCATTCCCAGGTGTGGAATATGGAACGTGGTCGGAATGTGAATGTCTGCTGCCACACGCTTTGCAGGTTGCTGGCGCTATAAAGAAGTGTAGGATCAGCAGTTTCCAGGCGGGCTATTTGCTCCATGAGACTGCATCTTATCTGCATGCTCGCGGACGCTATGATGAGGGTGCAGCAGAGCTGTATCAGCGAGCGCTAGACATCTGGGGAGAGCAGTTGGGAGATAAGCACCTGCAAGACACGCGCCTGTTAGTTGACAACGCACTCAACAACCTCGCCAACCTCCTGCAAGAGCAAGGGTATGACGAGAAAGCAGAGTCGCTCTACAGGCAGGCATTGGATATCAACGAGCGGCAGCGATGGGGTCAACTCCTCAATAGAGCTATGTTACTCAATAACCTAGCAGTCGTCTATTTCGAGCAAGAAAAAGCTGAAAAGGTAGAGGTGCTGAACACTTCCTCGTGGCCCATGTGCTTCACAATCTAGCGAACCTGCAACGCGAGATGAAAAATTATACAGAAGCAGAGAAAAACTATCAAGAAGCGTTGCGGATATTATCGAAACAATCAGGGGAGAGGCGCTAGGAATGACTGAAAAATAAGTTGATATTCATGAGGTTTGAGGAACGGCCCGATAGTTCCACTTTGCCAAGTCCTCATCAAAAAGAATGGGCATATTCTTCTTAAAATCTTCACTTGCTTTTCTTGCGGTTTGATAGGATTTATCTGTTATAGATGCGAAAACTTTCAATCCCTTAGATGTAGTAGTCGTATTGATAAGCCCTTCTGCTACTTCAATACTGGTGAAGACAGCTCCTGCACAGACTCTCGTGACGTGACAAAACATCTTGTGTTCTATTGGATTATATTTTGATGTATACGGTGGATAATGAGCTATTCTCATCTCTATACCAAGCTCATTGGCTAATTTTTGTAAATCTTCTTTAAATATATAATGCCTGCTTGAGTTACTTCCACCACCATCAGCTAAAATAAGAATACTTGATGCGGTTCTATACTGTTGTTTCCCATACGTCTCCCACCAGCTTTTGAGGCAATCACAGGAAAACTCGCTTGTGTCATGGCTCGTTCCGAGCGTCATATACCCTTCATTTCTTTGTATATCATATATTCCGTGAGGGATAATTACGCCCTTTGCACTCGACAAAAAATCATGGTCGTTCACTTCAAGTGGCTTGTGACAATACCCCTCTCCTTCACGATAAAACTCACCTATCGGTTCTTTTTTTTACATCTAAGCTGATAATTGGATTCTGTTCTTTTGTATATTCTTCCCGTAATTCCTTGATATTCTCAAATTGCTCATTTCTTTGCGCTGCTTCTTTGACTGTTTTCGTCTTCTGCATTTTTCTCTTCTTATACTTATGCTTTTGTAAGAGCTGGTTTACCACATGTTCTGACACATTGTGTCCCTTATTCTCAAATTCTTTAGAGATCCCGTGCGGCTCCTAAATTTGTCCACTTGGTTTCCTCATTCATCGGACTGCCTGCGGTATGCTCATCAAGAATCTCCAAAAATACCTCATCAATATTCGCTATCTTGTCTCTGATCTTCTTTCTTCCTCCCCCTGCTCTTCTTATCCTATTTTCTGCAACTTTAGACCCATACAATAATTCTTCTCTCCCTACTCGTACTGTAGTTGGACTGCAAGAAAGCAGTTCACAGATATATTTTTGCCCTCCATATCCTAGTTTCTCTGTTTCCAGAGCTGCATATCTTCTTTTTTCTTTCTCCGATAGACTTTTATAAAAGCTTTTCATATGTTCTTCTATCTCTTGCGAATATTTCCCTTGTACCACTGCTTTACTTATTTTCCCTTTTTATTCGTTCTGCTCACCACCTCGCTTTGCTGCCTCCACCCATTGCTCTTATTTTCCTCTCAGCCTCTCCAATTGTCAAGTTAAACCTCGGTCATTCCTATTGAAATCTCGCAATCTAAATGGCAAGACATAAATCACAAGAGCATGCTTTCTCAACCATCTCGCTTGGTCATACATACCCTGGCTGATAGAAAGATCCGCTAGATTATAAAGGAGGGAAGCCATATGAGGATGTAATGGTCCTAGTCGCTCCCATATTGCTAGGACACGCTCTATCAACGGCTCAATCTGCGTGATCTTTTTATGCGTCTGACAATAACATGCAATATCATGCAGGAGACTCGCTCTCTCAGGATATTCAGCCTCCTCCTGCCGATCTTGAATCGCAAGGACCCGTCCTAACAGCGGTTCAGCCCAGTCGTCATCTCCAGCATCGTAGTGCAGAAGAATCAAGTTCTTCAGACTTTGGATGGTTTCAGGATGCTCTCTTCCCAATTGCTGCTCCCGAATCACCAAGGCACGCTCCAACAGTAACTGAGCTTCTACATCCCGTGCCACTAATGGTAAATAAGAGCCTACTTCAGTGAGTAAACGTGCGACTTCTGGGAATGTCATCTGCTCCTGCTCAATCCAAGTCACACATACCAGTACATGTGGTAGCAATCTCCTACATTTCTCCCACTTCCTAGATGCCACATCTGGAAAAACTGCGTTCATAGCTTGTACCACACGTTTTTTCCATAGTTTTGTAGTTTCCACAAGCATTGCATCTGTGAGCACTGCCTGCACTAGCCGATGGATCGAAAATGTCTCCTCTTTACAATCTCTCCGGATCAGAGAATAGTTTCCTAACACTGCTATAGCCTCATCCAACAAGAGGAGATCCTCTCCCGCTTTCGACAGATGCGGACCAAGATGAGTCGCTCCTTGTGTCACGATCTCTTCAGGAATCGCATCGGCTGAGAGATGAGCACACACTCGTAACAGATCTGCCGCTACTGGACTTTGCTGCTCAACCCTCTCGAAAGAGAGCGACCACGTTGTGGCTACCGAATCGGGATGATCAGCAATCACGCCACCTCGACGCAATAACAAAGCGGCTCGACGTGTTCGATACCTCCCAAGGTAATCAACAAGGCCACATTGTGTCTCTTCGAGATAGGCTCCTGCTTGATCGAGTGCCAGCGGCAACCCACTCAACTCTTCACAGATCCACTTGGCAGTAGCAATATTAGAGGATGAGGCAGCATCCAGAGAGTCATTCTCTCCGACCAAGCCAGCGCGACGCAACAGAAACAACGCCCCCACATCCTGACTCATCGTCTCTACTCCAATGCCCTTGGCGAAACGACCCAGACTTTGCGCTCCGTCGGCATGATCCAGAGTGAGCAACCACGAGCCGTGCGTTTGCATCCAGGACTTCACCGCCTCCGTAATGATCCGCTCGACCTTCGCGTCCTTCTGAGGCAAATCCAACAAGTGCGCAATGGCGAGATACCCTGACACCAAAGACTCACGCGTATCAGCGAAGCCCCAGAGCACGGTCTGGTACTCCTCTCTATGCCGGTATGCAAATTCAATAGCGATCTGTGTCTTGCCGATTCCACCAAGACCCGTAATGGCCTGTGGTTGAGACAGTGCAGCAGCCTGACCTGCTTTGAGTGCCGTGGCCAACTGCGTCAGCACTACTTCTTGCCCTGTGAAGAACGGATTGCGAGGATATGGGATGTTCCAGATCGACGGGAGCGCTGTCGCCGGAGGAACGTCTGACGAAGACTGGCCACTGCTCATCCCCAGTTGCACGGCAACACGTTGTAGCTCCTGATTGCCACTATTCTGGGCCAACGCCGCCTTGATCAGTTCCTTAAGATACAGAGGCAATCCCATCTGCTCACACCAGACCCCAACGAGATCCAGAATGCATGGTCCGTGTATGTGCGTCGGGAGATACGAGGCTCGCAGTTGCTTTGCGCCGCATCACAGCGTCATCGACGGTGAAACTCTCGCTTCTGCGTTGAAAGCTATTGGAGGGCAAAGTGGCCTGTGCTATGACGCACATCTGCGCTGTATTGCCTATGATATACGTTGTATCACAGCAGATTTGTTGGTAGGCTCGATTGCACTCATTGCAAGCCTGTGCCATCCCTGACCCTGCGAGCGCAACCACAGCGATCCGCCACGCTCATCATCGACGCATGATGAGCGAGCCACGTGAACCGCTGGGTCTGCGTTGTTTCTTCAGCGTCACCCGTTGGCGTCATCGCCGTGGGCAGGCACTCGTGCTCGTTGCGCTATCTGCCGACCCAGTTCAGGGCGAGAGCGTCGGTCATCGCAACGCAACTAGGCATCAGCGAACACGGACATTCCCATTGCAACATCACGCTACTCAATGCATCATCAATGGTCGCTCATTGATACTGCGGTAGCCACAGCAGGATTTACGGACTATGCGGCACATGTGTGGAAAAAGTCGAAGTATTGGGGCAAGGGGAAGTACCACGAGAGGATACTCTTTACCTGCTATAGGTACCGATATAGCGAGGCGCGAAGTGGTGGTATCGCCACGCTCGCTGCCTCGCAAAAATCTACAAAGTGCCTCGCAACCCTTACCAAGCCCTTGTAAATATCATCATCATCATGTATACTTCTGCGTAGAGAGGAAATTTTCCTCCACAAAAGACAGATTCTTCTCCTGCCTCGCAAACAATGCTCTGAACTGGCTTCCGAAGCCATGCGAGGCAGGCCGCTGTGGAAAATGGAGGTGAGGCGCGTTTGCGATTGAAACACTGTCTGGCAACGCAAGCGAAATAGCCTTGCAGAAGTGGAAAATGGAGGTGAGGCGCGTTTGCGATTGAAACCTGCCCGCCGTGTAGGTC
>VBJK01000237.1:0-7961 GCA_005879655.1 Chloroflexota bacterium
TTTAACGGTTGTCTCTTCCCATATGTTTTTCTTGACGGTGAGACGTTCTAATTCAGCTCTATCAAAAAGAGTGCCTTGTGCGACAATAGGCTGCTTTGACTCTGCTGACGCGGTGGCTTTCTGCTCAATCACGCTGTGGAGACCTCCTCTGTGAGTTACAAGGCGAGAAGGGGTTTGTCTTCTGCGCTGCTTTTTAATAGCCTTGTTCTGAAGACATTGTACCATAGTTTCTGATCTGACTTGGAGAGAGGCACGAACTGGACGGATGCGTGGGCGCGGTGGTTCATCTGTCCAGTTCGTGCAAGTGGAGCACAGGCGGCAGAGCCAATCCAGATCTTGCCGCCGTTGTTTGCTTCCCCAACAAACAACAAGTGAAACTCATGCCCAACGAGCAGCATAACACAGCTCATATTGCCAACAAGCCTACCAATTGCAGAACGACACTCAAACGTCACAGAAAAGTGACGCTCCAACGTCTTTACTGTAAGAGGATAAACTAGACAGGCTGGTAGCTTTCCCTTATCCTTATGGTCTACAGAGACGAATTTAAATATTGTATAAGGGAAATGTTATCATGACAACAGTAGGTTCGACGCAAGCTACCTATTGGGGAGAAGGGGGCGAGTATGGCCCCTTCATTGTGCAGACCGACGGAGAGTGGGCAGGATGGCCTGATTTCGGGCAAGTCCAGCGCTATTTCCGTGTAAAAGCTAAACTCAGCCCGCAAGAGTTTGCAGCGATCTACGGTAGAGAGACAAAACCCGATGGCAGCCCCATTTCGCTAAGGCAGGTACTACGAATGGAACTAGAGAACGAAGTCCCAATGGATATGAATAGACGAAAACTCATAGCGCGTTTACTTAATATTCCCTCCATGCTTTTTGGTCTGGCAACACTTGAACAGGTTACTCTACGACCACATCCAGAGGTTGCAGGTGCGAGCCTCGCAACTGGATATACCGCGCTCCCCAGAGTAGTAGCAGATACAGCCAAATATCAAAGCAACATTCGTACGCTTTTGACCCTACATCATACCAGTCAGGCACAAAGCGAATTTATTAAGATCACAGCAGATATACAAGATCTGGTAAGCCTGGAGTCTCAGGCACGCGGGGATTTACAGTATCACATACGAGAACTGCTCTTTAGCTATTATCTGCTCGCAGCAAAAGTGGTCAGAGATCAACGAGATTTCTCCTTGTCGTATCATTACGCAAACCAGGCGGTACGAGTTGCTAAAGCTACGGGTGATCCCGATCTGATTGCAACAGCTTTTTACACACGTGGTGCTACCTATCTAGAGTGGGGCCGCAATGGGACGCTGGTACAGGGGGTATTCCATGTACAAATCGACAAGATCAGTAACGCTACCCGCGATTTTGAGCAGGCAAAAGTTGCCGCAGAACATACAGAAAAGAGCCTCCATCCCCAGATAGTGGGTCTTATCAATATAAGTCTGAGCCGAGCTTACGCTATCCATGCTTTAAATATGGATGAGAAAGTACCTACTCTTGCGATGACGCTGTTAGACGAGGCTGAGGAGAAGGCTGGCCAGCAGAGTATTGATGATCCGTATGAACGGCACTTGGTGACAGGCTCGCTCACTGGCTTTGTCAAGGGGGAGTACTACAATGGTAAAGCCAGAAATCTTACTATCGCAGGCAGGCCAGCTGCCGCGTTGAAGGAGCTGGCTACTCTGGAAAGTTTGCGACAGGGAGCGATAGGGAAGCACTTGACCCGCAATCAGATCTGGCTGGATATTGTTGCTGCGGACGTGTTCATGGGGTTAGAACAGTTTGAGGAAGCGACAAAACGAGCTAAGAATGCATTACTTGCTGCAAGAGATATTAACTCCGTAGCCAAGTTCGCATGTATTGTAGACATTCATGGGCGGCTTTTGCAGAGTACTTACAAGGCTGAACCCGATGTTGAAGAGCTGGGGGATATAATACACGAAACGATACAGATTCAATGAAACTGCTGGGTGAGGGAGAGATGGCTTTGAGTGCTCTCTCCCTTACTTGGGCACGCAATTTATTGCGCTATGCACCCCAAAAAACGGTAGACGCGCAATTTATTGCGCCTGCTTTCTTTGCTTGTATCACAGGTGAAATGCATTGCAAAACTACGTGTGATGCTGCTTTTTGTGATAAACCAAGCGCAATGAATTGCGCAACTACGTGTGATGCTGCTTTTCAGCTCAATACAAGAAATTTAGGACCATTTACAAATAATTCCACCTACAAAATTCTCGTTTATCATCCTCACATGGTCTTTTTCAAAAATACCACACTTCAAATACACTACAGCCACGACTAATAGCATTTAGCGAACACGGCGCAATGAATTGCGCATCTACAGATGGCTTCATCTTGTACCAAATTTGCGAACAAGCAGTAACACTTTGTCATACTCTGCCGGGAGGGAATTGATGACTGCGCCTATTAAGCTGGTCTATTCTTCTGCACCTGAAGATTATCCTTTTGCTAAACAGCTTGCCGCACATCTTCATACGCACACTCAGCATGGCTTGCTTTCAGCATGGGATGAACAGTTCCTTCCGGCGGGGACCGATGTAGCCCAGGAGCGGCGACGGGCTTGGCGTGAGGCTGATATTCTGCTCCTGCTACTCAGCGCCGATTATTTTAGCTCTGCGGCCTACGATGAACAAGAGATGCAGCAGGCGCTAAAACGGCATAAAGCTGATCAGTTGCTCATTGTGCCGATTCTTGTACGTCCCTTTGCCTGGCAAGCAAGCGTGGTGAGTCATCTGCAATGCTTGCCTCGCAGTGGGAGAGCAGTGACAATCTCGGAGAATCGTGATGCAGCTCTGGACTCTGTCGGCCAGGACCTCCGTCAACTTATCGCTGCACGCCGTGCTTCCGATGCTCCGCTCTCTGCTCTTCAGCGCACGAATCGGCAACGTCTGCTCAAAATCGTGCGCACGATTTGGGTTGACGGCTGGCTGGAGCAGTCGCTGCATCATGCAACCTGGATTGATCTGCATTTGCAGAAGCAACCGCACGGTCTGGAGAGTCCCTGGCGCTTGATGGTGCAGGAACTCGATCGGGGTCCTCGCCCTTTGCCGCCAGGGACAAGCATTATTCAGGTCTTCGATGAGGCAGATGAAGAACTGCTCATTCTCGGCGAGCCTGGTTCCGGTAAGACAACACTACTCATGTATCTTGCCCGTACACTGCTGGACCGTGCGGAAGCTGATGAATGCCGCCGTATACCGGTCGTTTTAAATCTTTCCTCCTGGGCACGGAAACGACCCCCGCTCGACCAATGGCTGATCGAAGAAATGAATATTCGCTATCAAGTACCACTAAACGTTGGCCGTACATGGGTGGAGACCAACCAGCTCTTTCCCCTGCTCGATGGCCTCGATGAGGTGGCCGAAGCCGAGCGCGCAGCCTGTACGCAGGCGATTATAGCCTATATGCAAAGAGAGCAAGAGCGTATCCCGCTGATCATTTGTTGTCGCATTGAAGAATATCAGGCCCTCTCAGTAGAACTCCCCTTACAGTACGCTGTGATACTGCTTCCTCTCTCCGATGAACAGATCGAAGTCTACTTATCCAGTGTCTCCGGCAAACTTGATACGCTTCGTCAGGTGCTACGCGAAGATAGGGAGTTGTTCGAGCTGGCGCGCCGACCACTGATGTTGGCCATTTTTACACAGGCTTATCATGGAGAGGCTGTGCTCGATCTGCCAGCGGCTATGACCAGCGATGAATACCCTCGTGCGCTCTTCAGGCAGTATGTGAAGCGTATGCTTAAGCGCCGGACAAAATTACAACAGATAACAGAAGAGCAGTTTCTCAAATGGTTGACGTATTTTGCGACACAACTGTATCGTCAGCAACAGACGATCTTTGCCGTAGAAGAACTCCAGCCAGCGTGGTTGTCAGAGCAGTATCGTTCCCACTATCGTTGGGGTATGTTGCTCGCCTATATCTTGACCTTTGGATTATTCTTCGGCCCTATCTTTGGCTTAGCCTTTGGGGCTGCCTATGGCATCATCTATTGGGTGCTCAACAGACTGCTTTTTGGTGTGATCTTCGGACTGGTGTTGGGCATTGTTGGAGGATTGAGCGGGGGATTAGTCTTTGGCTTGGTTTTCAAGCAGCACGAGACCATTCAGCCCGCAGAGATCGCTGCTTGGTCCTGGACATCGGCCAGAAAAGGGTTACTGGTCGGAGTACTGGGAGGGCTGGTCTTCGCCCTGGTAGGGGGACTGGTCGGCTGGGTGGTCGCTGGACCAATAGGAGGCATGGTGGTAGGATGCGTTGTGGAAGGGATTATGGGGCCGTTAGGGGGACTGGTCGGAGGTTTATCACCAAAGCAAATGCCAGAAAGGCTCGCTCTGTCTCCCAACGAGGGCATCTGGCGCTCTGGAAAACGCGGTATGGGCGCGGTCCTCTTGCTAATCCTGCTGGTTGGGATGACTGCTGGCTTGATCGTCGGGCGGCTCGGAGCATCGATTAGCGATCTGCGCTATGGGCTGATCTTTGGTCTGGTGTTCGGGTCAGTGGGAGGACTGATCTTTGCTCTGACGTTTAGTCTGGTGGGAGGGCGTACGGGACTCGCAGCCTTTTTAGAACACTTTGTGCTGCGCTTCTTCCTCTGGCGGCACGGCTTGCTACCCTGGAAGCTGGTAGCCTTTCTCGATGAGGCTACAGAGCGACTACTCTTGCGCAAGGTTGGGGGCAGCTATATCTTTGTGCATCGCCTATTGCGCGATGTGCTCGCAACGTACAATACGTAGCTATGGCAGCATTGCCATATTTAAGCATGTCCCATTGTAGCTAGCGCCGTCGTATTCTCATTGGTACTGCACCTTTTGGTCGTAGCGTCAGCAACGGCTCTGGCTGAATTGGTGTAGCGCCAGCAAATTCAAAAGTCAGGCGTTGTGCCAGCGTTGCAAGGATCAACTGGCCTTCGAGCAGTGCAAGATGCCTGCCCAGGCAAATATGGGGACCTGCCCCAAAGGGAATGGAGGCGTAGCGCGGTAGCTGCTGTTCCTGTTGAGGTGCAAAACGCTCAGGATTAAAGATCTCTGGTTCAGGGAAGAGATTTGCACGTCGCTGTAAGGTATAGGGACAGATGACAACCGATGCACCAGCTGGAATGCAGTAATCTGCAAGCTGTACGGCAGTGATAGCCCGTCTGGTGAATGCGTAGATCGGTGGGTAGAGCCGTAAGGTTTCTTTGAAGACCTGCAATGTGTATGGCAGATTGGCTAGGTCAGCAAGGGTTGGCAAGCGACCAGCTAGAACGTGGTCTCCCTCTGCTTGCATGCGGGCATAGACGTCAGGATGTTGGGAGAGCAGATACCAACACCAGGTCAGTGCATTCGCAGTCGTTTCGTGACCTGCTACGAAGAGACCAAGAGCTTCGTCACGTATCTGTCTATCGCTTAGCGAGGTAGTATCCTCTTCGTCCCGTGCAAGAAGGAGCGTAGAGAGCAAATCGTTGCGCTCGGTACCGCTTTGTCGTCGCTGTTCTATCATACGATAAAGCGTGGCATTGACGCGCTCAATGGCTTGGCGAGCGCGTTGATTGCGCGGTGTTGGCCAGGATTGAGGCAGACGTAGCGGATTGGTCATCGCATCGGCGAAGTGGCGAAAGGTGTATACAAGCACCTCACCTAATTCATGCTCCTCGCCAGAGAGGTCTGCGCCAAAAAGGACATCACTGATAATCCACAGCGTCAGGCGTAGCATCTCATCGGCCAGGTTAATCGTCTCTCCTGTTGCCCAGCTCTCCTGTAGACGTAAAGTGTAGGCAACCATCGTCTCTGCATAGCGTTGCACACGACGATGTTGGAAGAGCGGGGCGAGTAACCTGCGTTGACGGCGGTGTTCCTCGCCCTCGCTGAGAAAGACGCTCTTGCCCAGCATGGGAGTACCCAGAGCACGCACCGTTGCCGTTTTCTCAAAGGTAGCCGCCTGCTCGACCAAAATCTGACGCACAAATTCTGGCGCGTTCAGCACTGGAACCATACGTGGCCCAAAGTGAAATGCTCCTATATCTCCAAACTGCTCACTGATGCGCAGTAAGAGTTCTAAGCGTTCTTTACGCAGAGCCAGCACATTGCCGAGTAATGGCAAGCCTGGTAGGCAAGGAATCGGCGTGTGGCTTTGAGAGAACAGTGCAGTCACGAGGCTTCACTCTTCATGTGTGCATCAACACCTCGCCGTTATTATACTGAGCCGTATTCCAATCCAGCACATCGGCCAGCATTTGCCGAAACGCCTCTAATGCTTGTTCACGTTCAGCCTCGTCCGGCATGACGGTACTGCGCCAGATCAGCACAATGTGTACTTGCCTCGGCATGTTTTCGCTTCTCACAATGTAGCGTGCCACTGTGCCGGGGAAGACATGTTCTCCGCTATATTTCACGGCTGCAATCTGTTCCAGCAGCCGTTCTTTTTGATGAGTCTTCGTCTGCACAGAGATAAAGGTCATGAATTGAGTATTCTCAATGGAGGATATCCGCCAGGCAAGTGTGTTTTTGCGCGGGCGACCAACGATTTTGCGCTGGAAATTTTGGACGTGCTCCAAAGGAATCATGAGCACATCGGCAGCCCGCACTGCCGGAAGGCGCTTGGCTTCAATATAGAAGCGAATGCGCCGCTCAGAGATACCGAGCATCTTTGCCGCCTCCTTAGTGGAGACATAGCCAGGTAGATCAGGAATTTCGTCTGTCATGGATGTAGTATATTTGGGGGAACGCTTTTTTGAAAAAGTCCGCGCAAGGATCATAAAATACAATTACTTGTCAGGCTTATTACTAAATAGTCCTAACGTGTGGCATAATTTACTTATCGGCTTACCATGAGGCATTCTGTAACGAGAGAGAAGCCGTTTGCCAGTCATCCTGTACGTACATCTCTGGTGATGTTGACAAGGAGGGTACAATGGTATCATGAGTGAAGAGCAACAAGAACAACAATCAGGGGAGCAAGCAGTCGTCTCTTCAGCCGCAGAGGGGAGTGCTCAGGCGGAGCACAAGCCGCCAAGAAAGCCGCGTGAACCCTCGGTGAACGAGACGGCAATGCTCATTGCGGACGCACTCGGAGAGACGGAGGAAGGGCCGCGCGAGCAACTTGTGCATATTGTATGGGCATTAGGTCGCACACAGGCACGAGCGTTGTTAGAGCGGACGCGGGAGATAGAAGCAGGGGAAGGTCTGCTCGTTCCCGATGGCTCGCGGCGTAGAACGCCTGGTGGAGTGTACTTCTATCTCGCCTATACCGAGGGCAAGCCAAAACCTGGTAAGAGACTGAGGAGATCGTTTGCCAAAAAGACGCCGGATAAAGCGGCTGCGTCAGACAATGCAACGGAGAAACAATCTGTTGCGGCTCCGTTGCCCGTCGTCCCGTTCACTTGGGGTGATAGAATTGCTGCCATTCGTGAAGCGGAAGAGATGAAAGGAACCGCCAACGTGAAAATGACTGTTGTAGGAAGACCTGGCAAGATTGTAGAGCGTGGCAACTGTATTGTCACTGTGATGGAGTCAACCAAAGTACCGGCATTGCCCAAGGGATTACCCGCCCCGGCGGCAACCCCGACGAAATACACGGTGTACATCGCAGCAAAGCAGTGGAGGAAGGTCGAGCAGGCTATTGCTGATCCAGAGGACGTGCTCATTGTTGAAGGTTTCCCAACGATGGATGCCGAAGCTCGTGCCATCGCAGTTTTTGCGACTAATACGACCACTAAGAAGTTGCAACAGGCTCTCAAAGAAGCACAAAAAGCAAAGGGTCAAGAAACAGCGGTATAGGCTATCACTCTTCAAGGTGTTTGGCTTGCGGGTCGAGCAAGCCCCAGGGTACCAATACAAGGGATGCCCCAAAAGGACAAGAGGGGCGAAATAAGGGTCCGCAGGGCACCAATACAAAGGATGCCCCAAAAGGACAAGAGGGGCGAAATAAGGGTCCGCAGGGCACCAA
>VBJK01000237.1:8012-9951 GCA_005879655.1 Chloroflexota bacterium
AGGGCACCCACAAGGGATGCCCCTACAATGGTACGCATCAGCCAGCGAGGAGTATCCGTACCATTGTAGGGGCATCCCTTGTGGGTGCCCTTGTATGGGTGCCCTTGTATGGGTGCCATTATATGGGTGCCATTATATGGGTGCCATTATATGGATACCATTATATGGATACCATTATATGGATACCATTATATGGATACCTTTATATGCGTGCCATTATATGGGTGCCCTTGGCGGTTGTATATCTCGCGTCAATGGGTGCTGTTTACTCATGCACCCTTTCGCTCTCCCATGTGCACGTCTCAGGGACGACTCCTTTAAGTGCCTCAGCTAAGCCGTCCAGATCGGTAACATCATCGCGGTAGACCGCCCACGCTTTTGCCTTCTGCCCAGGCGCTGTTACTTTGCGATAGACAATCACACTGATACGTTTGCCATTGGGGAAGAATTCCTCTTTTACACGCGTTAACTCCTGCCAAGGAATAGAGATCACTTCACCGCGACGACTGCGCTTCACTAGTGCCTCTGGCTCAAAGGTGATTGTAAAAGGGACAGGGGCGACGATGCGCAAATAGATAATAAAGCCCAGGATAAAAAGGAGGGCTGCAATAGTACTTCCTACTGCTGAGCCTACAGCACCCTGTTGGATCTGGTGGATGGTGATCCACACCACAATACCAACAATGAAGATAATGCCCAGTATGGTGACGAGTAATTTAAATCGGCTGAGGCCAGGCCCGATAAACTCTTGATGATGCACTGCTGGAGAAGATGCCATAACAGAGAACTCCCATAAATTGCAGGTTGGTTTAACATACAAAGAGTATTGTAACAATGGCAAAGAGACAATGCAACTAGCGGAAAATTTTGCTCTAGCATACTATGCTTTGCCAGATCAGTATGATATACTGAACGCGTTAGCTGTTGACTGAAAATTGGCACACAGTTTGGCAGAGGGAGAACGCACGATGTCTAGACAGTACACATCAGGAACGTCAATGGCAGTGACAGGGACTCCAATCTCAGGGCCGTTGGGAGCGCAAAAGATTACCGGCAAGTTGCTAGCAACGCAGGGGTATGTGGTAGGAATCGAGATCAGCGGTAGTGGCGCACGCCAATCGGTAGCATTAGCGAATCTGGACGGCACCATCCTCCATCGTATTTGTCGTCCTCTGGACTATGTTCCTGATAGTGGGACCGCTTTAGAACTTGTCGGTAGTATGCTCGATGAAGTCACGCGTCCCGAAGCTCTGCTTGATGGTCGTATTTTACGTGTGGGTGTCGCGGTCGGCGGTCTGGTAGACGCCACTCGTGGAGTTGTGCGTACGCTGTATCACGCTCATGGGTGGGACAACTTCCCTTTACAGGATTATTTTGCTGAACGACTCGACGCTCCTTGTATCATTGATAACAATGCCAATGCAGCAGCTCTGGCCGAGGTACAGCGAGGTATCGGCATAGGTGAGCGCGTTGTCTTGTATGTGGGATTGGGGCGTGGCATTGGTGGTGCCCTGGTGGTTAACGGCAAAATTTATCATGGCATGACCTGCACTGCTGGTGAAATTGGGCATATGTTTGTGAAAGAGAATGGCCCGCAATGTTCGTGTGGTGGCTTAGGACATCTTGAAGGTATCGCATCAGCCCAGGCAATAGCGCGTACCATGATAAGTCTTTCAGTAGAATACCCAGAGACACAGACTGCTATACGTGCTATCACCGATGGACGTGTGGAATCTATCACCGCCGATCAAGTCTTTCTTTTAGCGGCTCAGGGTGATCAAATCGCGCAACATGTGGTCAATGAAGTAGAAACGTATCTGGGCATTGCTCTCGCGAATATTGTTCATTTAGTGAATCCGAGTATGATTATCCTGGGAGGGGCGGTGACAACGGCGAGTGATTTGTTAGTTAAGTCGCTGCAAGCGCGTTTGGAACGTTT
>VBJK01000237.1:9964-24532 GCA_005879655.1 Chloroflexota bacterium
AGGCAAACCTTGTGGGCACAGTCACGATTGCTCTACAGAATTTATAGGATGCAAAAACTTGAGGGGCTTGTTGTGGAAACAGGCCGTGTCATACAAAAGCGCTACCTGCTACAGCGTTTGGTGAGGCAGGGACAGGTCTGTACAGTTTATCAAGGGAACGATCAGATGCTGCAACGTGCGGTTGCGGTAAAGGTTGTTCCTGCCAGGCATATCACTGCGTATCGGGCTGAGCTTATTGCCGCATATCGCGCCGCTCTTCGGCTTACGTCCCAGTTCTCTCACCCAAATATCGTCGGCATCTACGATGTGATTATCGAACCTGATATCCTTTATATTGTTGAGGAATTTGTAGATGGCGATGATTTTGCTACGTTACTGCAAACACCACGCTCTCCTTTTGAGATTGCAGACCTGGGACGACAGATCTGTCAGGCTCTGATATATGCTAGCACCTCTGCGCGCAAAGTCTGTCATGGTGATCTTACTGCGTCATCTATTATACGCGATCGACGTAACCAGGTGCGTGTGACGAATTTTGCCCTGCCCAGTGATGTGGAGTACTTTAAGGCTTGGAGTGTGCTGGGTGGCAATGGGAGTGTGCTGGCCGAGAGCGAGCTACCTTGGGGGCAGCTCACGGAAGAACGACGTGAGGAGGATGTACGCGCTGTTGGCTTGCTCCTCTATCAGCTTATGACCGCGCGTCCGCCCAGTACAGCCAGTGTAGAGCCTCCCGTAGACGGCATTTTGCGTTTCTCACGCCATATTCCTCGTGAACTGTGTGAGATTGTTGCGCGTGCGGTCATGCGCGATCATCCACAACATTTTCTAAATATCGAAGTATTATATGCCGAACTGAGACCTCTAGCTGAGGCGCTCGAACCGCCAGTGGTGGTTACGCCAAGCTATATGAATCCCGCTGAGAACGTTGGCCGTCCTCAGCCTCTCCCGGCCAGTACTACAGGCAACTTAGCTCCTGTCCTTCCTGCACGCCAGACCACTGGGCAGACGGGTGTTGGTGTCTCGGCGTACCAGCCAGAAACAAATGTACAGTCACCGCTGGCCCAGCTCAATCCAGGTGCAAGCATGGATATGCCTGTGAAATTGGCTAATCCACACCAGGCAGTATATTCTCAGCAAATGTTGTCTAATACTCAATCAAAACGTTTTAGTCTTCCTATCTTATTAGCTATTGGTTTCTTATTGTTTGCTGTCTTCTTTATCATTGGCTTCTTCCTGGCACATTTCATCTTTTTCCATTGATACATTTCTTAACATGAGGGCAACTATAAAGGATGCTCTGCCATGGAATGAATGCATTTTGCAGAGCGCTTCGTCTATGGTAGAGGCATCCTTAACGCAATGCTTTCAATGCAGGTGCATTGTTACCTCCACACTCATGCCAGGCAGCAGCGATCCATCTGTGGCTGCATCTATTTCGATGTAGACGGGGATACGCTGACTGACTTTGGTGTAGTTGCTACTGCTATGATCAGATGTTGGCAGCATTGAGAATTGGCCAGCAGTGGCCCCGACGATTTGTGAGACATGGCCAGTGATTGTACTATTATAAGCATCGATATGGACATCCGCAACCTGGCCCTGTGCAATATTTTTGATGGCACTTTCATCGACATATGCTGTGACCTTCACCGTATGTGGATCGACTTCTTGTACAATCGTAGTTGTCATGTTTACAAATTGACCACAATGCCAGGGGTCTGCACAATGATCCCATCCATAGGCGAAATCAGATGTTGCACTGGTAGCAGGCCAGTGGGCTGCACAGTACTAATGATCTCTCTGGCGCTTTTTTGGCTCATGAATACCAACGCTCCTTATAGGGGCCGCTTGATGTGTGTACCAATGAAACACAGTATACTTATATGTAGCATAATATAGTTTTGCTGGTTTAAATTATGATTTTCATATAAAAATAGCCTATTAGTAACCTTTATGCGTCAGTAGGTTACTATACATCTTTTTTAGCTGTATAATAAGCATGTTATATCTCTTTAAGTTGTCATGGTGAGATAGGACAAAGTCATCCCTGGCTCAGTGTTAGAGCCACGGAGCACATAGAGAAACCGGAGGGAACTGGATTTATGTGTGGTATAGCTGGTTGGATTGACTGGCAAGAAGATGTGAGTAGCCAGAAAGCAATCATTGAGACAATGATTGAGCGTTTAAGTCATCGCGGACCAGATAGTACGGGTTTCTGGCTCTCACAATGCGTAGCGCTGGCGCATCAACGTCTCTCGGTAGTTGACCCGGCTCATGGGGGACAACCCATGGTCTACCGGGCTGGCGAACATACCTATGTTCTCATATATAATGGTGAGCTGTATAATTTTCAAGAATTACGTGCAGAGCTGCAAACGCGTGGCCATAGCTTCCGAACAAATTCTGATACAGAAGTACTGTTACACACGTATATTGAGTGGGGCGAAGAGTGCACACAGCATTTGAGCGGCATCTTTGCCTTTGCTCTCTGGGATGAGAGCCAGCAACAGTTATTGCTTGCGCGTGATCACCTCGGCGTCAAACCTCTCTTTTATGTACAACACGGTAGTACTCTGCTCTTTGCTTCGGAGATAAAGGCACTCCTAGCGCACCCGCAAGTGGAAGCTACGGTGGATGCTGAGGGGCTGGCTGAGATTTTTAGCTTTGCCTCGGTACGTACACCCGGTTTTGTTATCTACCGCGATATACACGAGGTCCGTCCTGGCGAACAGATCGTTTTCACGCGTGAGCGTACACGTATCAGTCGTTACTGGTCCCTACGTAGCAAGCCGCATACGGATGATCTCCCGACTACTATTGAGCATGTCCGTTCTCTGCTGGAGAGAGCTGTTAGACAGCAGATCGTGGCTGATGTTCCCATCGTAGCTACACTCTCCGGTGGACTGGACTCCAGCGGTCTCGTAGCGCTGGCTACCAAGGCATTTCAGCATCAGCAACAGGACCCACTGCGCACCTATTCGCTGGATTTTTTTAAGAGTGAGCAGTACTTTACCAGTGGTCCCACGCAAGTCGGCCAGGATGAATCTTGGGTCAGACGCATGTGCGAGTATGTCGGTACCCATCACCGTACGATCATGGTCGATAGTTCCGATCTGATAGAGAATCTCATGCTCCCGATGTACGCACATGATATGCCATCGATGACGGCAGGGCAAGTAGAGACCTCACTGTATCTGCTCTATAAAGCTATAAGGGAGGAAGCCACGGTCGCATTCACTGGTGATGGCGCTGATGAAGTTTTTGGTAGCCATGCTTGGTTCTTCGCTGAGAAGGCGCGCACAGCAAATACGTTCCCCTGGCTGGTGGATTTTGATTCCCTTTTAGAGAACGAGGGATCTTTTCCCTGGTGGTCGTCTGACGTGAGCGAGCAAGTGCGACCGCAGGAGTATATTGCGAGGCGCTATCAGGAAGCACGAGAGGAGGTACCTGTACTGGATGGTGAGGATGCATTTCATGCTAAGATGCGCGAGATCTTCTATATGACTCAGACCCGCTTCATGCCAGTGCTGTTGGACCGTAAGGATCGTATTAGCATGGCTGTAGGCTTTGAGGTGCGGGTGCCCTTCTGTGATTACCACTTGGTGGAATATGTGTGGAATATTCCCTGGGAAATGAAGGCGGTTGGCCATGTTGAAAAGGGTCTCCTGCGCCGTGTATTGGCCGATGTGCTACCCAACGATACGCGCAGTCGCAAGAAAAGTCCATTTCCCACTTCGCTGCATCCACAGTATCGGCGGGGCATCAGCGAATGGTTTTTGCAAATTGTCAACGATGCGAATGCGCCGCTACGCCCCTTCCTGAATGTTCCTGTTGCGCGCAAGCTGGCTACTGCAAATATGTCCAACCTGCCGATTACATTGCAGCTTGCATTCATGGAGCAGGCTATTCAGATGAATACCTGGTTGCAGGAGTATAGGGTCCGCATTTGCTAGCGTAGCGGGTTATCTCTGGGTTCAATGTGTGCTGTAGATGCGCAATTCATTACGTCTTTAATATTACAATGCAAAAGAGACGCAATGAATTGCGCATCTACGATTGTTCTTATAGATGAACTTGGTTGTTGGGCATCTGGAGCCATCGGCCAATGATCTTTGGTAACAGCAATGGATACCCTGGCCGAGCCAAGCCAGCATATGTGCTATACTGCTTATCATAAGCGGGCTTCTAGTACGCATTGTAAAGAAAATACTATATTCACTTAGAGAGTAATTTTATGACCGTATATCCCCATCAAGCGCACATGACAGTAGAAGAATACTTTGCACTTTGTCGTAGCAATCCCGATGCGCGCTACGAATATATTGATGGTCAGGTGACAATGCTGGCTGGCGGTTCATTGAACCATGCAAGAATTGCTACCAATGTGAACGGCATGCTGCGTAATCTGCTGCGTGGTGGTCCTTGCCAAGCATTCACATCGGACGCGACATTGCAAGTGGCCGTAGGACGTTATGTACTGCCTGATCTGGCCGTAACATGTGATGAACGCGATCATCAGGACAATGACTATTTACAATATCCATGTCTGCTTGTTGAAGTTCTTTCGCCTAGTACAGAGGCAGTTGACCGAGGGAAGAAATTTACCTATTATCGTAATCTGCCAACAGTACGAGAATATGTTCTTATTAACTCGCTGGAGGTCTCTGTAGAATTGTTTCGCCGCGAAAAACAGAAGTTGTGGGCACTCCACTTATTTGGCGCTGACGACGAAATAACTCTGGTCAGTATTGGCGTGACTTTGGCGGTGCGAGATATCTATGAAAATGTAGTGTTTTAGGTGTGGTGAGGTCTGCTGTATACAATCTCTTCATTGACTGATCTTCTTCACTCTACAAATGTGTATCGATTTCCATCTATGGTGTGCAGATATCTGTATGATGCTTCTTCTATGAAGCGAGATGCAGCTGCATTGAAAGCAAGAACTCCTTGTATCTAGAACGCGTGTATGTTAGAATAGGGGCACAAATATGTAGAGAGGGTGATCCTAGCAGTGGCAAAACGCAAGTCAGAATCAACACGACCGGATCAGCAACAGCCCTACGACAATCTGCTCAAATCGTTGCTTGAAGGTCAAGAACAGATCATGCTGCCCTATATTCTTCCAGGCGCTGAGTATCAAGCCACGCTCAATATTGAAGTCATCAGGAATCCCTTGCGCGTCGATCGTGTCTACCTCGTCATCTATAAAGGCGAGCCTCACATTCTGCATATCGAATTTGAGTCTGGATCAGACAACGCCATGGCAACTCGCCTACTTGATTATCATGCCTATCTCTATCACAAGCACGGCAAGCCGGTCATTTCCATTATTGTTTACCCATTTTCGACTAAGACTGCGATTTCTCCGCATAAAGAAACCAGCGGTGGCAAAGATATCCTCGTCTTTCATTTTCATGTTCTACGACTCTGGGAACAGCATGCCGAAGAGTATCTGCGAAAGCATGCAGTCGTCATGTATGCTCTGTTGCCAACCATGGATGGGGCAAACGCGCAGTTGCTCAACCAAGCCATTGACGAAATGATAGCATACTACCATGATGATGATGTAAAATTAGGGAGAGAGTTGAGATGGCTTGGTATATTGCTACGCCGAGCCACCATCGTACCTTCGGAGGATAAAAAAGTGATAGAACAGAGATTAAGCATGTACGATGATCTCTTTGAAAAAGATCCCAAAATGCAAAAAATACTAGCTGAACGTGAAGTAAGAGGTGAGGAAAAAGGTGCTACCAAAGTATTGAGAAAAATGATCATTTCTTATGTTGCTAAGCACTTCCCTGCGCTCACGAAGCTAGCACGCCAACGTGTCATGCAGATTACCCAATCATCCACATTGGATACGTTGCTCGATGACCTTTTCGCAACGTCCGATGAAGCTACAGCTCGCAAGCTCCTTGAGTCTCTCACTGCTTAGCTCAATGAAGCCCGATCACCGATGCTAGCGCAAAAAAGGGGATCCGCCTATGGAAGTTTCATCCTTCGAGGAGATAGCAGCTACCTTCAAAGAGCGCATTGAGCGTATGGTGTGGTGCAATATGGCGACGGTCGATAGGCGTGATCGTCCGCGTTCTCGTATTGTGCATCCGCTTTGGGAGGGTAATATTAGCTGGATCACTACTCGTCGCAATATGCATAAGACCAAGCATCTGGCCCACAATCCCTATGTCTCGTTAGCCTACATTGCTGACGTTGCCAAGCCAGTCTATGTCGATTGCAAGACTGAGTGGATCGAGGATCTCGCTCTCAAACAACACGTCTGGCAGCTCTGTCTAGAGGCTGCGCCGCCCCTCGGCTTTGATCCGGCATCTATTTATGGACGAGTAGATCATCCTGACTTCGCGGTGCTTAAGTTGATGCCTTGGCGTATTGATTTGGTGAGTCCACCAGCGGAGCATCTCGTCTGGCATGCTCCTGAGTAAGAATATTGCAATCTATCAAGTAACTTTACTCAAGCTCAAACAGGCAGTGTATCCAATCCATAAACTGTTGAGCATGAGAAGCCTTAGAGTTAAAAAACTTCTTTGTAATGGCCTGTCCCATAGGTTTACCAGGTTCTTTTAGTAACATACACTTTGCTAATGGAATTTCTTTCTTCTTCCTACATTATAAGACGGCGCACCCGCCACATATACCAGGTGGCAAAGGTCCGATAGGGACGCCACAGTTCCGCACGTTCGCGGATCTCTTGCTTAGATGGCCGTGCAAGGAGTTCATAAGCGACACGCACACCTTCGAGGAAGCCTAGATCATCGATGGGCAATACGTCAGGACGGCCCATGGTGAAGATGAGACACATCTCCGCAGTCCAGCGTCCTATTCCTTTAACAGCGGTCAGGCGAGTGATAACCTCTTCATCAGCCAATTCAGGCAGGGTTGCCAGTTGCAACTGTCCAGAGTGGACATGCTCAAGCAAGTTGAGGACGTAGCGAGCCTTGGCGGTGGAAAGTCCTAGCGCTCGCAGGCGATCGAAGTCAAGCAGAAGCAGGTTCTCAGGTGTCACCTTGCCATCGGGTAGCGTTGCCCGGACCCGCGCTGTGATTGCAGCGGCGGCTTTCACGGAGATCTGTTGTGAGATGATAGCCTCGACCAGAGCATTGAAAATATCGGGGTCAGGCTGTAAAGTACAGGGGCCAACACGCTCAATGGTGGCACGCATAATCGGGTCAACATCGCTTAAATGAGCTGTCGCCGTGGCGACAACACTCGTAAATGAAGTCTGCATTGCCGTTATTCTTCTTCCCTCTATTTAGGTGCGACATTCTTGCTACTGGCAACGTACATTTTTGCCTATGAGATGCTTAATAACGTCTTCCTAATTATATCATTCGCCTTATATTGGACAAGAGAAGCAGAGGGATCACTTTCTCCTAGTCTTTCCCCACAATTGATTATGAATAATATAATTTGATATACTTGTACAAGAAGCGTTTATCAGATAAGCGGGCTACTCTAAGGATACTGCTTCGCGTTAGCAAAATAGTAATCATCCGTATTATTGTGTAGTGTAGGCAAAAAGCTTAGAAGCAAACTTATAAGGTGGCAAACATGGCGAGCTATACTAGGCAAGGAGGCGAACAGCCAATACGTCGTGTCAGTGATTTACGACGTAATCGTCTTTTTGAAATTGATGAGGGATTAGAGGGCCTGTCGCCAAGCGTCAGAAATAGCATGACAAGTTATGATAACTCACGAATGATGCCATCTCAACGTCATGCAAGCGCAAGCAGAAGAGTACCTCTAAGCATTGATGCTGAGCCTGCGTATGAGTTTGATGATGAGCTTTTCCGTCCATCTTCTCGAATGCACTCTCGACCTACAACAGTGCGTTATTCTACTCCTGCATCTAGACTATCGATTTACAGGAGGCCTATACTTAAAGCATCGGTATCTTATCTACAGAACAGTTACATCCCATATCTGATCTTTTTTCTTGGACTTCTTTGTGGGATGGTGTTGATAGTAGTAGGACCTGTAAGTATACGATGGATTTTCTCTCTGTTTGTCAATCTTATCAGTGCTTTGACGCAACAAGAGATAACAAATATCTTGCAGAATATTACTTCTATTATTACAGTATTCTACTACTCACTTTTTCACGAACCTCTTGCCACTCCTCCCGCATAGACAGCCACTTGAGCAATGCGAGCATATGGCTGAGGTGTTGCAGGCCACGAGGAGGGACACCGGCTAAACATCCTTCGCGCAGAGATTGGATGAGTTGCTCTTTATCAATCATGTCTTCAATTGGTGCGAGCCTTATCATCGCTTCTAAACTCCCTCGATTGCGTGCCAGCCCCAGGTAGTAGACTTCGCCAAAGCCCTGCTTGCGCTGTCGGGTGCGAATTTTGTCTGGTAGAATGCCACGCATGGCTTCGGCAAGTACAGGTTTCGTCTTGCCAGGCTCTGGTGTAATCCTGGACTGCATGCCTAGACCAAAGGTCAAGAGCCGAGGATCACGAAACGGATGGGCGTGAGCAATGCCAAAAGGGGCCGCAACTGACCAGCGCAGTATGTCCCCAGCATTCCCCTTGATGCCACTTAGCGTCACGGATAGGCTTGTCTGCTGGCACTGGCGATAGATCTGCTGAGCGTTTTCACGTGCACGGCTCTGTAGAGCGTGGCGACGGGCAAAATCTGGCCTGATCCAGGCGGGAACACTCCAATCGGCCTCCTCCTTCCTGGTGATTAAATTTCCCCAACTGGAGCCTGCCGCCCATAGCGAAAAGATGGGACTTATACCAAATGTGATGAGTGTCCTCCACGGGCTATTATTCCCCGCTTTGGCCCATCTGGTTGCTTCCTGCCAGGCTTGACGGAAATAATACTGTCGTAATAAATCGGCGAGGGAGTATGGAAGGAGGCAATGAATCTCATCGGCACCATAACCTGTGAGAATGGTGAGCGCGCCAATTGAGGCCGCAAGGGCAACAAAGTGTGGTCCCCTGGTAAGACTGGCTAAGCCAGCACATGGCTCATCATGAAGAGGTGGGTCGGTTAGCATATCAAAGTTCAGCAGGTCGTCTGCTAGCAGTAGGTGACTAACGAGCGCTGTTTTGTCATAGAGGGCGCTCTCTATGTATGCACGCTCGCGCGCTAAAAGAGGAAGGCGGTCATAGACGAGAGAAACAGTATGCAAGGGAGCCTGTCTAATGCCTGAACGAGCCATATCGCGTGCCAATAGTGCCACGGCTGTCGAATCCATGCCTCCTGAGAGGTGCGCAAGTGTACAGCCATGCATGCGTTCCTGCACTGCCGTCTGTAGCAGTATGCGGTACTGTTCAGCAACCTCTACTAAATCGCTGGTACCAGGATCTTTGAGGTGTGTGAGCCAATCCCAGTATGAGCGGCGCTCAATACGGTCGCAGTCTGTACGCGCAATTACCATCGTCCCTGGCAAGACGCGATGGATATCCAGATACACACATTGTTTGCTACTGCTCTCATTGGAAGAGGCTTGCATCATCACAAAGTCAGCCAAATACGCTTCATTGAGTGAGCATAGCGGGAGTCTCGCGCATAGCGGTCGTGTACTTGTGCTGAAGGTGACAGTACTCCCTTGCTGTATCCAGAAGAGGGGATAGCCACCCAGTGGATCACGCATACCTACCAATTGGGTCGTCTCTGCATCCCAGATGACAAGGGCAAAGTCTCCCTCTAAGCGTTCAAGTGCAGCTCTACCTAGATGACGGTATAGAGCTAGTGCAAGAGCGGCATTATTCACCTGACATTCGTGTAGCGCATCGTGTGGGCAGATGGCTAGCAGTTCAGCAAGTCTGTCAGAGCGGTAGTAGAGCTGGCCCATGAGCAAGACAAAAGAGTCTCCCATGCGTGCATAGGTAACTAGAGCGCTCTGCTCATTGTTGTTGGGCGCACTGATCTGGACCTCAATCTCTTGTGCACGACGTTCCACCACAAAGCCTACGCGCATATACTCTCCTTGCTAAGGTGTGATGACGGTAGCAGGATGAGTGCTGGATCAGATTATCTAAGATCTGATCCAGCACTCATCCTGCTACTAATCCCTAAGCCACTGCTCAGTGTCTGGGCAGGTTATGCCAGCC
This sequence comes from Chloroflexota bacterium, assembly GCA_005879655.1. The sequence continues at coordinate 20,047 of VBJK01000237.1, forward strand.
GCCATCATTGGGTTCATCGGGGGCAATGCCCATGCTACCACCTGCCATGAGACGTTGCGCCTTGCCAACAAGGGAGACTTGCGGAGGACAATAGAGCCGCTGAGCGCTGTTCTTCTCCCTGCGCTCAAGAGCGCAATCCGGCGTGCGGGAATCTGAAGTTTCGGTAAGGTTGTGGTCCTGGTTTTCCATGATGACCTCCTTGTTAATACTGACAATTTGTACGATTGGACAAACTTTCGACTGAACACAAGGCTTTGTGGTTTGCAAGAACTGCATTAGAGGCTAGCTACTATGCAGCTAACATGGCAATTATAAGGTTAGCATATGGTACTTGTCAAGAAAATATAAAATTTATGTTTAAACATGACCTATATGATATTAATGTGCACGAAGGTGAAAAAGCTCAAAAATTTATGTGCAATGTGTTGCTTGCTGTTCCATGAACATTTTGCCATTTTTGCTGCATAGTTACCCACTTGAGCAGTGCGAGCATGTAATCGAGGTGTTGCAGCTCACGTGGGGTAAGCCCAGCTAAACTTCCCGTGCGCAGATGTTGGATGAGCACCTCTTTGTGGATCATGCCCTCAAGAGGTGCTTGCCAGATCAGCGCTTCCAATTGGCGCAGGTTACGCCCTAAGCCCAGGTAGTAGACTTCATTAAAGTTGCCCGTCTGCCGCCGATGTCTGATTGTGTCAGGAAGTATGCCTCGCATAGCTTCGGCAAGCACAGGTTTGGTTTTTCCAGGTTCCGGTAAAATCCTGGACTGCATGCCTAAGCCAAAGCTTAAGAGACGTGGATCGAGAAAGGGATGGGCATTGGCAATACCAAGGGGAGCAGCGATGGACCAGCGTAACACATCGCCTGCTCTACAGCTAATGGCGTACAGGGCACTCGACAGGCTTGTTTGCTGACACTGCTGATAGATTTGCCGCGCGTTTTCGCGTACTCGGTCCCGTAGGGCGTGGCGACGGGCAAAATCTGGCATGATCCAGATCGGGATGCTCCAATCGGCATCCTCTTTAGTGGTTAAATATGCCCATCTGGAGCCAGCCACCCATAGCGAAAGGATCGGGGCTAAGCCATAGCTGGTGAGCGTCCTCCATGGGCTATTATTCCTCGCTTTGGCCCAGCTAGTTGTGGCCTGCCAGGCTTGACGGAAATGAGACTGGCGTAATAAGTCAGCGATGAAGTATGGAGGGAGGGCATGAATCTCGTCCGCACCATGGCCGGTGAGGATGGTGAGCGCGCCAATTGAGGCTGCAAGGGCAACAAAGTGTGACCCTGTAGTGAGGTGAGCCAATGCAGCGTAGGGTTCATCATGCAGGGGAGGATCGGTGAAGATATCGAAGTCCAGCAAGTCGTCGGCCAGCAGTCGGTGGGCCACCAGCGAGTCTTTGTCTTCCAGGGCACTTTCTATATATGGACGTTCGCGTGCTAAAGCAGTCAGGCGCTCATGCACGAGGGAAACGGTATGCAGGGGAGCCTGACTCATGCCTGAGTGGACTGCATCGCGTGCTAATAGTGCAATGGATGTCGAATCCATACCTCCCGATAAGTGGGCAAGCGTACAGCCATGCATGCGCTCCTGCACTGCCGTCTGTAGCAGTATGCGGTACTGTTCAGCAACCTCTACTAAATCACTGGTACCAGGATCTTTGAGGTGTGTGAGCCAATTCCAGTATGGGTGGCGCTCAATACGGTTGGAGTCTGCTCTTACAATCACCATCGTCCCTGGCAAGACGCGCTGCATGCCAGTATACACACATTGCTCGCTCTTGCCCTCATTGCGTGGGGCTTGCATGATGACAAAGTCTGCAAAGTACGCTTCATTGAGCGAGCATTGCGGGAGCCTCGCATACAGCGCTTGTGTACTTGTGCTGAAGGTGACAGTGCTCCCCTGCTGTATCCAGAACAGGGGGTATCCACCTAGTGGGTCACGCATACCTACCAATTGGGTTGTCTCTGCATCCCAGATGACAAGGGCAAAGTTTCCCTCTAAGCGATCAAGGGCAGCTCTGCCCAGGTGACGGTAGAGCGCTAGTGCAAGAGCGGCATTATTCACCTGACATTCATAGAGGACATCATGTGGATAGACAATCATGAGTTCGGCGAGTCTCTCTGACCGATAGTAGAGTTGGCCCATAAGTAGCGCAAAAGAGTCACTCATGCGTGAATAGGTGATCAGAGCGCTCTGCTCATTGTTCTCAGGTACACTGATCTGGACCTCAAGCTCTTTTGCCCGACGTTCCACCACAAAGCCTACGCGCATAAGTGCCCCTTATGATCTCTTTTACTATTTACTTTTGAACCAACCATCGCTATCTTTGAGAGCGGCAAACGGTTCGCCTGCCATCAGACGTTTCGCCTGACCAACGAGAGACACTTGCGGGGGATAATAGGGCCGGTGAGTACTCGTCTTCTCCTGGCGCGAGGTTGGGCTATCTGACAGCGGGGAAACCAAAGTTTCAAGCAGGTTCTGATCTTGGCGTGCCATAAATGTCTCCTTATTTTTTCTCCCAAGAAGGGCTGTAGCATCTTCCGTAGCTGCGCAATTTATTGCGTCAGTTTTCTTCTTTTGCATCCCTGGCACAATAAATTGCGCAACTGCGTTTTTTCTTACCAGGAACTAGCGACACAATTATAATCTGAGTATGTATATCTCGTCAAGAGCAAGAAGCATTTTGTGATTTATTTAACACATATTAGTGGTTATGATAAAATGAGCGTATATTAGAATCATTCTCTTGCTTCTCACCCTACAATGAGCATGGTTGCTGGCGTGATCCTAATGGTCCAACGATGGACTAAGCCAGCACCTATTCTATAAAGCATAGGGAATTTAATCGTAGCTAATGACTGGCGTAAATTGTTCGCAACGATCTTGGTCATCGCTCAGGACGAAATTCCCCATTGTGCACCAGCAGTGAGATGCCAACGGGAACAGCTCGACACCGACGACTAGTTGCGCGGGAAAGCCTGCTGCATGTAGCAGCCACCAGCAGGCTAGAGCACGCTCTTTACATTCAGCATGCAAGAGATGGCGAGCTGCCACGGCGCGCACAACTTTATCTATCTCCTTAGCAGATTGCTCTAACTCGGTCATGGCATTTTCCATCGGGATAGCGCCTTGTGCCTGTTTCTGCGTGGAGTTGTGGCTTTGTCGGCGCGCCGCGTAATGTTGCCAGCTCGCCACCGTTTTAGGCCATCCAAAGAGCCGAATGGCAAGGGCGGCAAGCGTCAGCAGTGCCCAGGCTTTCTTTTCTAGCGAGAGTGAGCAGACAGAGACGCAATGTAACACTGGCATACATACCAGCTGCGCTAGCGTATTCTTGCTCTGGGATGTACTGCGTGGCCGTCGCGCAGAGTAGATAAGCTGCTTCTCCTCCAAATCCTGCAAGAAAGTCTTTAGATCATGCTGAATAAGCGATAAATCCGCGCAATATTCTGTTGCAATGCGCTCTGCTGCGGTTGTGGTGCCCGCCTTCAGCGTTTCGTTGAGCATCTGTGCCGCAGTCTCCGAGATGGTGTAGAAATTCCCTCCCAGGTCCAGCAGACGTGCTGACCCGTCTTTGACCCGCAGGAAAATGACATCAGGAGCTAAACGATAGTCACTTTTGGTCAAATCTGCTTCAGTGCGAAGAATGGACTCTATCATGATATTCTCACTTGTCGATCTGTAAGGCTCTGTCATGTGCAAGAACCACACCTTAGAGCTACTATATAGCTGTGATACAAGTATGACCTAATTATAATATTACTTGCTCAGGTAAAACTTTTTTTGTAAGATGAATGGTATAAATGGGTAAATCGGCTAGTGTTAGGTTATGAACGTGATTGTTGCTCTTGCTCATATGACAAAGTCCTTTACAAGAGACCTTTGTTGTGATACAAGGTTGGTGAGACGAGAAGTAGTGGAGGTCGATTCTCTGATATGCCATGCATTGAAAGGGAACGTCTCGCCAATCGACCCAACCGATAACACCCAAAGGGAGCACTCCATGACAGATCTTACGATGCGTGAACGGCAAGAGATTGATCGCGCTAACGTCTCCGGCTTGCAGCCGGTTGTGTTCGTACACGGCCTCTGGCTCCTCTCCAATAGTTGGGACCACTGGCGCGCGTTCTTTGAAGGGCAAGGTTATGTCACGCTTGCGCCGGGCTGGCCAGGGGACCCGGAGACCGTTGAGGCGGCAAAACAAGATCCAGATATCTTTGCCAACCGGCGTCTACAGGAGGTAACGGATCACTACATTGACGCCATCCGCCAACTCAAGTTCAAGCCCGTTGTCATTGGCCATTCCTTTGGTGGGCTTATCGCGCAACAGTTGGCGGGGGAGGGTCTGGCCGTTGTGACAGTTGCCATTGATCCTGCTCCATTTCGCGGTGTGCTCTCCTTGCCGCTCTCGGCGTTGAAGTCGTCGTCAGCAGTCCTGGGTAATCCCCTCAACTACACCCGCGCCGTTCCGCTTAGCTACGAGCAGTTCCG
>VBJK01000348.1 GCA_005879655.1 Chloroflexota bacterium
GCAGAAACAACTTGAAATGTTGACAACTATCAACACAGCATATAGTATTGGATATAACTGTTATCATTTTTCTATGCTTCAAAACAAGAGAGGTGTCGTCATGTCAGATCTATTAACTGTTTCAGAAGTTGCTGCCATCCTACGCGTGGATGATACCACCGTACGCAGATGGGTCAAACAAGGTGCATTGGAAGCCGTTGTCTTGCCGCATCTCAACCAAAGACAGGCATATCGCGTCAAGAAGCAAACACTTGACAAGCTTCTCAATGCTCAACTCGTCGTCTCTCAGCCCTAAATGCGCTAACGACCTCGCACTCGCCTCATCTGGCGGGTAGACCAGAGAGAAGGCAAGGATCGCCGACCTCTCTGCATGAGCCTCCCCTTCTTCTCTCTCCACAGTCCTCCCATTGCACGAACGCACATCTGCACCATGCTCACGGCCTCCATCCGCGAATTGAAGAGCCTTATACATCCAAGGCCATCATGATCCCCCACACCAGACAGCGCAGCCATCTCTGCGGCCACAGCTCTCCAAACCTTGCCCACGCGCCGCATCACAGCGTCATCGACAGTGATGCTCCAGCTCGGCGTTGCGCATCCGTTGGAGGACAAAGTGGTCTGTGCTAGTACGCTCGTCTACGCTGTATTACCTGTGATATGCGTTGCATCACGACGTGTTTGCTGGCAGGTTCGATTTCGCTCGGAGCCTCGTCTGTGCCCATCCCTTGCGCCTCTCGACGACACCTTAGCGATCCACCACGTAACTCATCGACTCACGATGGACCGGCCACGCGAGCCGCCGGGGCCTCTCGTTGTTGGTTCGGCGTTACGCGTTGGGATTATCGTCGTGTGCCGTCGAGGCTGCTCGTTGCCCACGAGCCGATCCGGTTCACGTCGGAGGCGTCGGTCATCTCCACCACTCGTCAATGCAAACACAAGCGCTCTCGCGGGCACCACCACACAGATCACGCGTATCATCAATGGCGCTCATTCTTCCCCATCGTGCCACATTGATCACCATATGTATCACCACGCAGTCACAGCAGCAGACAAGCACGAGCAATCGGATCAAAGAGCCAGAATCACCGCCATCAGAAAACAAGCAAAGAGTAAAAGTAGCCCATAAAGCATTGCCTCGCGTACCGTCATGGCTTCGTCCCTTTCATGCGTATCTCTCAGGAGAGTCTCTTGCACAGAGAGTAACACACAAAAGTCAAGAGAGGTTCAGCAAACACATACCATTCCTCAACATTTGCTCAAGTTTTCCTGTGCTCGCACCAGCAACTGTGACCACAACTGCCCGCAAAACATCCCATTGCATATGAGCTGTCTTGATTTGATGACACGCTAGCGTGATTGGCAGAAGAAACACCGAGGCTCACCAAGGCGAGGAGTTTGCTGTGCCATCTCAAAGGCATGCGCAAGTTCTACGACCTCGCCAGGAGCCGTTTGGCGCAGAGAGCAAAAGATGATCATCACCCATTTCTTGCAGGCTCGTACCAACAACCACCTGGGCGGCACTCCCATTCCACTGCCCGGCTATCAGCTCCCATGATCTTCTCATTACCGATCTCTTTCGGGCAACAGCAAGAAGCGTTGCATTCATGGTATGAGCATCGTCTCTGTGAGATTGCCTGCGCATACACGGCCTGGCTTGCTCGTCTTCTCATAGTGGCTCACATCAAGGAGCGCACTGACCACCTTGGCCTGACGATGACTCTGCATGGCATCAGGAGAGAGTGGTTTTGCGACACAACGATGATCTGCATCGAGCATTGTTGTGTCACAGAATTGCCTTGGAGCCACCGTCGTCTATAGCTGCAACTGCCCGTATTGCAAGAGAAGGTTCATTGGACCGAGAGGTTCCCCCTGACCGACGCTGGCTTCCCCATGGTCACACGACGCGAATCCCCACAAAGCAATGGCCTTGCATTACAGGCCGCCCAGAGCCACTGGGGATCGACGATGGTAACACGCCTGCCGACGAACCACGGCGATCCTCCGCGCACATCATCGACGCGACGCAGAGAAAGCCACGCGAACCGCTCAGCCTGCGTTGTGTATTCTGCGTCATGCGTTGGCGTCTTCGCTGTGAGCCATCGAGGATGCTTGTTGCCCTGGAAGCCGACTCGGTTCCCATCGTGAGCGTCGGCCATCAGAGCGCAATTGCCAATGCGAACACAAGCGCTCGCATTGAACTACCACGCTACTTCTGCGCATCATCAATGGTCACTCATTCTGCTCCATCCTGCAGCATTGATAACCTGTGTTTGACACACGCATTACACTGTATCACCTGGAATACACGTTGTATCAAGTGAGTTCGTTGTTTGGCCCAGTTTCGCTCATTGCCAGCCGACACCAACCGTTGCCAAGCCTCCGAACCACAGCGATACGCCACGCCCTTCATCAATTCACAATGAGTGCCACAAGAACCGCTCGGCCTGCGTTGGTTGTTCTGCGTCACGCGTTGGGGTCGTCGCTGTGAGCCGTTGAGGCTGCTCGTCACCCAGATGCGGGTCCGGTTCACGTCGAGAGCGTCGGCTATCTCTACGATCCATCAATGCGAGCACAAGCATTCTTCTTGTACACCACGCTCACCATCGACACACCACGAGCGAGCCATGTGAGCGCACGGCCTACGTTGTTCGTTCGTCGTCATGCGTTGGCGTTCTCACTGAGAGCCTTTGCTACTGGACGGATCTATGATGGCCTCACATTGGATAACGAACTGCCCTGTTATCTGGCACTGGCAGTCCTCATCAACAATGGCTCTCAAAGCCGGACCTTCGCCAACCATCGCCAAACCTCCGGCTGAAAAGCTTTGAGTCTTCCATATGGGCAGCCTTTCGGAAACCGGACTCAGTTGGTCCTGGGCAAAGGGTCGTGACGCTCACACCTGTCTGGTGTAATTCATCAGCGAGGGCTTCGGAAAACCAAAGCACGTATGCTTTGCTGGCGTAGTAGGTGGCCATGAGGGAACCTGGCTGGAAGGCAGCCGTTGATGCAACGTTGAGGATTTTCCCTGAGCGTTTTTCGAGCATGTTGGGCAGGAAGAGCTTTGTTAAGTGAGTGAGACTGACCATATTCACTTGCAGCAGTTGCAGCGAGACCGCCAGATCTGTTTCAGAAAATGCTCCATAGACAGCGAAGCCAGCATTATTCACAAGTATATCTATTTCTATGGATTCGCGCTGAAGTTCGCTGTAGATTTCTTCTGGGGTGGATGCTACGGATAGATCCTTTGAAATAACTTTTACGGATATTGCGTATTTTGCTTGTAATTCGTCAGCTATGTCTGTGAGTTTCTGGTGGTTGCACGCTACGAGAACGAGGTTCTATCCATCGCACGCAAAGATGTTGGTGAGTTCGTAGCCGATGCCACTGGATACCCCAGTGATGAGCGCGGTTTGTTTGTCATCCATGCTATGGGTCTCCTTCTTTGGGTCATGTGATGGTTTGGGATATAGTAAGTGCCTTATCTGCCTATTTGGGAGCGAGCGGCTTTTCCAAGGTACCATGTTCTGAGGGGTTTGTCAAAGGCGGATAAGCGAAAGCCAAGGCCTGTGAATTCTCCACTCAAGAGGTCACGCTCTCCTTGGAGAGAGAAAAGCAAGTGCTTCATGAGGGAGATCGGGCAAAGT
>VBJK01000349.1:0-2095 GCA_005879655.1 Chloroflexota bacterium
AATAAACATGTATTTCATTGACTTTAGCTGCGCGAAGATGCGTACTGCTTTTTTTAGTATATCCCTTTCTTGCCGGAGTATTTCATTTTCTCTCTTTAGCTGTTTTATTTCTTCTTCTAAAGATGTTTGATGACCCTTACCTGCAAATGCCTGCTCTCCATGAGTTGCAAATTCTTTACACCATTTGCTCAAAGCACTGTCTGATATACCAAGATCACGGGCTATTTCCGATTTACTTTTATTACTTGTCTCAACAAGCTTTGCCGCCTCTTGCTTGAACTCTTTAGTATAACTGGGTTGTGGTTTGGCCATGATTTCCTCCTCTGTAGAGTTTATCAGATTTCCCTTCTCTTACTCTACAAAAGCGGGTCAAGGTCAATCAGGGCAGATACAAAGAGGCTGAGTTGGCTTATCAAAGAACACACTCCATTTACCAGCGCGCCTTTGGAGATTCCCATCCCAAAAGTGCTGCCATCCTGGGTAATCTGGCAGAGTTCTATCGTTCACAAGGCAGGTACGACCAGGCAGAGCCACTCTTCTTGCAGGCACTCTCTGTTCAAGAACACATCTTAGGACCAGAGCACCCAGATACCACAGCCATTCTCAACAATCTCGCGCTGTTGTACAGAAAGCAAGGGAATTACCCACAACAGGCATTTCCTATTCTGATAAAGTCAGGGAATCTTGAACACCCAAATATGTTAACCCTTTTGAACAACTATCTTACACTTTTAGAGAAAATGGGTGAAAAAGAGATATTCCTTCCAAAAGAGCTTCGTGAACACTATGCCTTGCTCTTGCAAGGTATAGGATGCGAGAGTGAAATCAAACAGTCGGAAGATCACAGCTAGCGGGACAAGATGAGGGATCTTCTAGATCGGGAACAACACCAGATAAATTTTCGCTCTAGAGTTTTGCCATCAGGTCTGACATTTCATCATTGTTCCAAAGCCTCAGCATCCTTATCACGCTGCAACGAACGCAAGAGGCGAGCATAGCCCTTCATAACCGACTGCGTTGCCGGGTGGGTTCGCCCAAAGGCTCGTTTGCGAATGGTCAATGCCCGTTGATACATTTCCTCCGCCTGTTGCCAACGTTGCTGCTTTACAAACAGCCGAGCCAGTTGATGCAGCGAAATGGCTGTAATCGGATGATCGGGGCCCAGGACTAGTTCACGCACCGCGAGTGCTCGCAATAAGAGGGGTTCTGCTTGCTGTAACTGTCCTTGATCTAAATACAAGCACCCAAGATGATTTACTGTATCGGCTGTAAATTGGTGATTCAGCCCAAAATACTGCTCCCGAATAGCAAGAGCACGTAGGTAGAATGCCTCTGCTTCTTCGCTGCGCCCTTGATCTTGATAGACCCGTGCAAGGGCATCCATTCCAATAGCGGTAAAAGGGTGTTTTGCACCAACAATGCGCTCCTTAATGGACAACGATTGCAGATACAACTTCTCTGCCTCCTCATACTGCTTTTGACGATGAGCCAGCCGTGCTAATTGATGAAGCGCAATAGAGGTACTCATATGTTCCATCCCAAGAACCTGCGAGCGAATTTCAAATGCCCTTTGATGATAAGGCCGCGCCTCTTCATCACGCCCCTGGTCCTGCAATATCCATCCAAGTGCGTGCAAGGTGGTAGCTGTTTCTGCATGTTTCTCACCGATTGTCTGCTCTTTGATGCGTAATGCCTGTATATACAGCGCTTGAGCGTCCTGATACATGAATTGTGCGTGAGCGAGCCGACCAAGAGCGTGCAGGGTGATGGCTGTCTCTCTATGCTCGTGACCATAGACCTGCTCCTTAAGGACATATGAGCGGCGAAAAAACTGGTCGGCTTGAGAGAACTGTCCCTGGTCTAGCGCGAGCCATCCCAGCGAATCGAGGATCTGGACAAGACCGGCTCCTTCTACATTCCCAGGCAGTCCTTCTTGAGAAGAGAGTGCCCGGCGATAGAGATGCTCTGCTTGTGCATACTGAGCATGCTCGTGAAAAAAGCGTGCTGCACGATAGAACAGTCTCCAAGCGTCAGGACAACTGAGATGATAGTCAGAGAGCAGCTTTTCACATCCATAGACGTGCGGAACGTAAAG
>VBJK01000349.1:2145-5775 GCA_005879655.1 Chloroflexota bacterium
ACTTGCACAAGGCGAGGTAAAGAGATCGTCTGAGACTGAGGAAGCCTTTTGACCAGGGAAAATCGTCGCAGTGTTTTGATCGCCATATCGAAGCGTGTCTCATCTGTGAGAAATGTTGCCAGGTGGGAGCCAAGATAAGCAGAACCGCGAAGGAAAATGTCTTGTGGAATGGCTTCAGCTGCAAGAAAGGCGCATCCTCGCAAGAGATCCGCAGCACACGGGTCTTGCGGTGCAAAGTGCTCAAAGGAAAGAGACCAGGTGGTGACAACTGAGGCAGGATGGTCAGCGGACGTATTGCCCCGCGCACTTAGCAGCAGGAGTCGTTGCCTTTGATAGCGCTGATAGTATTCGGCAAGACCGCAACCAGTTTCTTCAATATACGCTCCAGCCTGGTCTAATGCTAACGGCACTCCATCAAGCTCAAGGCAAATACGTTGAGCTTCTTGTATCTCGTCCGGGGCTACGTCTGAGAGTGAATGGTCCTCCGATAACAATCCAGAACGCCGTAACAGCAATGTGAGGGCATCTTGTTCTGAGAGTTTTTCCACGTCGATGGGAGAAGCAATCGCTCTACTGACTGACCCCTGTGTTGTCAACAAGATATGTCCAGAAGACCTTAAAGGAAAGACATCTCTTGCCAGAGAAGGGTCAGCAACGGCATCGAGAATCAGTAACCAACCAGCGTGATCACTGAGCCAACGTTTAACGAGAGAAAGAGCCGTCTGGGCTTCTCGACCTTTTGTTACTGGCATCCCCAACCTATCCGCGAGAGCAACCATATCTGCTATCAGTGTCTCTTGAGAGAATGCATTGATCCAGAAAATGGCTTGGTAGAGATCAGATGACCGATACGCGTATTCAAGAGCGGTCTGCGTTTTGCCTATGCCTCCAAGGCCACTGAGCGCTACAATAGGTGTATTTACTCCTTTATGAGAGAAAAAGGAGGATGAAATTTCTTCCATGATTTTTTCTCGTCCTAGAAAGAAACGATTCTGCCGATATGGAACCGTCCAGAGCGACTCAGAAGGAGCATAACGTTCATGTGAGGAGATGGGGGGAGGGTTTCTCTGCTCAATGACACGTCTCAATCCTTGTGCCACATCAAAGAAAGCTTGGTCTCGATTGGCCCAACTCACGACGGCCTTCTCACCCGTTGGCAAGGCTTGCAACATATGAAAAGGGGTGATACTCCAATCTACTGGACGTACAATGATGGGGACAACCACGGCTTCCCCTGCTTCGTGGCGTTGCAAGGCAGACTTCAACTCTACACTGTAGCAAGAATCTGAGGCCAGGAAATCGGCACTGACCAGTAAGAGGATAATATCTGCCTGCCGGAGATGTCGATTGATCTCGTCTTTCCAGAGTTGTCCGGCCCCAATATCACGATGATGCCAGGTGCGAATCCAATCAAGCCTCTTCATTGCAGCAAGATGTTTATCTAGAGCATCACAAAACTTTTGATCCTCATGTGCGTAAATATAAAATAGTGTCACTTCTTGAGGGGATGGTCGTTGCATATACACATAATCCTTACCAGGATGGAATGGAATCTATCGCTTTTTATTTTATACGATAAAACGAGTTATCTTTACCACAAAAGCTAGAACAAAAAACGTTTATCATCATGTATAATACCACATGAAAAGGCTCAGGTCTCGTGGTTGAGGTGGTGAGTGGCCAATCCATAGGCTCGTACATGCAGCAGCACGTTTTCAGCCCCTTGGGAATGGAGTACAGCTACACCAGTGAAGAGGCTGCGCTGCATGGTGGCCTCGCTACTGGGTATCGTTGGTGGTTTGGGGTGCCTGTGCCGTATCGGGCACCCTATCTCTCTGATGCGGTACCGGCGGCGTTCATCACTGCCAGCGCCGAAGATATGGGGCGCTACATGCTCTCGCTCCTGGGCGGTGGAACCCTTGACGGTGCCACGGTCCTCTCACCGGCAGGTGTTGCTGAGTTACATCGGCCCCAAACCGTCACCACTTCGCCTGGGTCGTCTTACTGCCTGGGCTGGCGTGCAGAGAAGCTAGGCGAGGCTCGCATACTGCGGCATGGTGGTGAGGTCTCCAACTTCATGGCAGAGATGGTACTCGTGCCTGAACTGGGCCTGGGCGTTGTGGTGATGATGAATGTGGGCAACGGCTTGATGCCTGCCGTAGTTNCCTGGGCTTCTATGCGTCTCTTGACATAGCCCTCAAGGCCCTCACACTCTACTAGGGCTGGTCATTGGCTCGGCTACTCCGTCCTGGCTCGGCTGGCCATGATCGCTCGACACTCTCGCTAGCGTCTCTTGTCGAGGTGGTAGTAGGAGTCGTGGCATTCCTACGGTTGCCTCGCATGGCGGATGCGCCGTGGTCCCTGATACGGGTCTACGTGCCTGATGTTACGTCTTGGCTTGCCGCGTTCTTTGGGGTTTCTCTGCTTAAATGTCTCTGTTTCCTCTTCCACCGTAGCCGTCGTCTGTGACATGATGGGGGAGCACGATTTCATCACAGACCACGGAAAGGATGAGACTGATCACCATGCTCACCACAGAACTGAATTGGAGTGCGCTCACCAATGAGGCAGTAAGACATCTCCAGGAGCTTATTCGGTGCAATACCACCAATCCCCCTGGCAATGAAGCACAGGCTATTGCCTACATCCGCCAATGGCTCACAGCCGAAGGAATCGAGGCACGCGAAGTTTCGCCAGTGCCGGGTCGCCCAAGCCTCTGGGCGCGTCTGCCAGGAAACGGGTCAAAGCGTCCCTTGCTGCTGCTCTCGCATGTCGATGTCGTGCCTGTCGAGCGTGAGCACTGGACGATGGACCCCTTTGGAGGCGAAATCCGCAACGGCTACATCTACGGTCGCGGGGCCGTCGATATGAAGGGGATGACGGCCAAGCAGCTTACGCTTTTTCTGCACTTGGCTCGCGCTGCTCATGAAACAGGACAAGCTTTAGATCGTGACCTGCTGCTCTTGGCTGTGGCCGATGAGGAACAGCATGGCACGCATGGCATGGCATGGATTGCGAAGCACGCACCGGAACTCATCGATGCGGAGTATGCGCTCAACGAGGGTGGCGGCTTTGCCTTGGCATTTGGAGGCAAAAGGATCTATGTCTGTGCCACAGCAGAGAAAGGCCGTGCCGAAGTGACCCTACGGGCGACCGGCTTGCCTGGGCATGGAGCGGTGCCACACCAGCACAATGCCATTGCCCGGCTGGCGCGGGCCATTCATCGCCTGACACTGGCTCCTTTGCCTCTGCACATTACGGCTACCATGCGAGACTTCATTGCTGCCGTGGCTACGACCCAACCGCAACCCAAGCGTACACTGGTGCCTCAATTGCTCAGTCCCTTCTTCTCTGAGGCGGCCTTACGGGCCATGCCAGAGACTACCGCTAATGCCTTGCGGGCCATGCTGCACAATACTGCCTCACCAACCATGCTCCAAGCGGGTCAAGCCACCAATGTGATTGCAGGTGAGGCGGTGGCACAGCTTGATGGGCGTCTCATCCCAGGGCAAACAGTCGCATCGTTTACAGAGGAGCTACGCAAACGGATCAACGATCCCGCCGTCACCGTCTCGGTGGATCTGATTGCATTAGGGCATGAAGACCGTGCTGCGACATCACTGTTTGAAG
>VBJK01000238.1:0-6725 GCA_005879655.1 Chloroflexota bacterium
AGTAAGCGACTTCCACTTTGCAGAGCTGGTTCGTAGTCACTTCGACTGTACGATTGCACTTATTAACGATATAGATGCTCAAGCTGTCGGCGAGCAAAAGTTGGGTGCGGGCAAAGGCATTGACCATTTAGTGTACCTCTATGTCGGACACGGGATAGGGGCTGGTATTATTATCAATGGGCAGTTGTATACTGGCAGTAATCATCTGGCCGCAGAAATTGGACACATGTCTATCAACTATGATGGGCAGTTATGTAAATGCGAGCATGGTATAGGGTGCTTAGAGTCTCTCTCCTCCAAACTTGCGATAGTTCAGGCTATCCAGAGTGCTTATCAGCATGGTGAACAAACCACCCTCGCCGAACATTTATCCAAAGACCCGCTTGATCTGAGTGCTGCCAAGCTCGCTGATGCCATAGAGCAGCAAGATCCTTTAACCATGCGTATTGTTACAGAAGCTGCTGAAGCATTTGGGGCTGGTATTGCTAATGTGGTCAATTTCTTGAATCCACACGTTATCGTCCTTGGTGGAGATGTGGTTGACGAAATTGACCTGTTTTGTGACTTAGCCATTGCATCCGCCAGGAGAAGAAGCCTTCCTAGTAGTCTTCAAGATATGTCCATCGTGCGGGGTGGACTAGGAACAACGGCTGGTGCCTATGGTGCTGCTGTGTTTGCCAAACAATACATAGCACAGATGAGGCAAAGGGCAGAGTAACCAACTTGGTACTTCACCAGGGCGTCGAGTCTGTCAATACCTCTCTTGTTATGTGCAGAGGAGCTATACAATGGATAACAACACTGAATTGAATGCGGTAGGGGTGGATATCGGAGGAAGCTCAATTAAAGTAGGTATTGTAACAGCTACGGGCCACATTTTGCACCAACGTATTCTTCCCCTCAAACGCGCCACGGCACCTGTGCTCATTCAAGAGGTACTTACGGCTATTGCAAGTTTGAGGCGCATTGCACCTATTTCTGCCATCGGTATCGCTTCGACAGGCGTGACAGATGCTGAGCGAGGAGTCATTCTGCAAAGTACGAGCATTCGTGATTATGATGGCACTAACTGGAAATCCATCCTGGCAAGCAAATACGATCTCCCTGTGATTGTTGAAAATGACGTAAAAGCAGCCGCATGGGGGGAATTTAAAGAAGCATATCTGCCACCTGATAGCACAGTTGCGCTCATCGCTGTAGGAACTGGCATCGGGTGTGGCATCATCATTGACGGAAAGATCTGGCGCGGATCAGGTTTTGCGGCAGGCGAGATCGGCCATATCACTATCAATGCTCATGGGCCGCAATATCATGGCAATGTGGGTTGTCTGGAGTATTATGCCTCAGCTCCGAGCATCGTCATGTATGTTCGTGAAAGAATCCAGGCACACAGCAAAAGTATAATCCCCGCTCTGGTGAATGGTGATCTGAATCGTCTCTCTCTGCCTCTCATCAAGCAGGCTGAAGATATGGGAGACCAATTGGCCAAGGAAGCATTCAGAGAGGCTGGAGAAATGCTGGGCATTGGTATTGTCAACGTCGTTCATCTGCTCAATCCTGATATAGTTATCCTTGGTGGAGGAGTGGTGGAAGCCTCAACAACTTATGTGGATGCTGCTATCTCGCTAGCTATGCGCCGCATCCTTTCCTCGGCCCGTAACGGGCTGACCATTAAAAGGGCGCGCCTCGGTAATCAAGCGGCGCTCGTGGGTGCCGGACTACTTGCAGTAGAACATTGTCGCATACTGAGCTTACAGATAGGGGCTAGAGTTGATTAGGAAGAAAATCCATGCGCTTTACTCTCCATGGCGCTCGGTTGATTGATGCCACAACTGAGTCTGAGTCTGCTATTACGATTAATGATGCATTGATAGAGGCCATTGGGTCTGATGTAGTGGAGACCACGATCGACGCATCGGACACGATTATTATGCCGGGCTTTATTGATCTACATACTCATGGAGGGGGAGGTTTTCATTTGCAGACCACCCACGTTGAGGAGCTTCATGCATACTCACGCTGGGTGCCTGCAACAGGTGTCACCTCGTTTCTGATAGGTGTGGTTGGCGTACCTGATGCGTTACCACAGGAGCAATTGCGTACGGCAGTGGAGGCGATTGAGCGTTGGCAGTGGGGGGCTGAGCCACTAGGTATTCATCTAGAAGGTCCATACATCAATGTGAAGCGGCGGGGCGCACACTTACCATCATGGCTGCGTCTGCCCAACGAGGCGGAGCTTGAACTGATACTTGCACTAACTAAGGGGCATTTGCGTCTGATCACGCTAGCCCCTGAGTTACCGGGAGCCACGGCAATCATTCGTCAGTTACAAGAGGCTGGTGTGGTTGTCAGTATAGGCCACACTGAGGCAAACTATGAGCAGACGAGTGCCGCCATCGATCTCGGTGTCACCTACGCCACCCATTGCTTCAACGCTATGCGTCCCTTGCAACACCGCGACCCTGGCCCGCTTGCTGCTATTATGCAAGCCTCACAGGTACGTGGGGAGCTAATTGGGGATGGGGTACATGTTCATCCTGCCATGATGGATGTCCTGGTGAAACTCCTGGGAGCCGAGCGTACGATTATAGTGACAGATGCCCTCGCAGGAGCGGGTCTTGCTGATGGCGTCTTTGAGTTTGCCGGGCAACCCGCTCAGGTGAATGGCGGGGCCGTCCGTCTAGCTGACGGGACCCTCACTGGTAGTGTGCTAACGATGGATCAGGCTTTGCGTAACGTGCTTCAGATGACGCAGGTCTCATTACCTCAGGCTGTAGGCATGCTCACACTCAATCCTGCACAGTCTATCAAAGTCGCCGAACACAAAGGGCGTTTGTGTAGGGGTTACGATGCTGATCTGCTTATCTTCGATAAAGCGCTGGCGCTACAGGCAGCTATCTGTCGAGGTACGCTCACCTTCGCCACAGATATGTGGCGCGAACGGCTACAAGTGCTACAAGAAGCTCAGCCATTGGTATATCCTCGCGTACTCCCACAGTGAGCATGTTCAGACAAAATCGTTTGTTATATATTTCCTATATATCTTGCATTTTATCATACTATTGCTTATAATAATAAGTAATAACTTTAATGAGATGAAACGCACAAAAAATTAGTAAAAGTAAGTATTGTGCCATCGTGCTATTGGATGTGCGATGGCTTCGAAAGAAAGGAGCCAGGGATGGCCCCATTACAAAAGGAACAATCTCAGAGTTCTCGGCGTATTTTGAGTGTGAAACTGCTTGCGACCCTTGTCGGGGTGGCGTGTCTCGGTGTAGCTTTGCTAGTCTTTACTCCGATCTATGCCGCTTCAGGTTCTCATGCTGCCCAACTCAAGACTTCAGGCGGTGGTTGTACTAGCTTCACTCAGGGTAAGAGCAAGGTTTGCGTGAATGCAATAAACGGCCAGGCGGTGACCACGGCAACGCTTAACGAGCGTACCTGTCCTGCTTCTGTTGAGATTAACCTGTTCGACCGGAGCGGTCTGGTGTCATCTACTAAAAGCAGTGGTTGTGGGGATTTTAAAGGGCCTAGCATCCCTCTCACAGCGGGAAATGAGTATATTGCTCAGGTGATTTTAGATCGTACAGGCATATCTAGCCCACGTCTCAGCGTCTCTTAAAATCTCAAAAAGAACAGTCTCAAACGAGGAAAAAGGTATCCGTGTGGGCTACACGGATACCTCTTATGATCTATTTGATAACCACCCCTCACTCACCGCAGGGCGACCGCCCAAACATCAGACAATAATCCATCCGCTATACCAAACCCCAGGACCGACGACCATAAGCCACTACTGCACACAGCAATCCAACCACCAGCGGGTACAGCGCAGGTGCGACATCCCCACCCAAAAGCGTGACCACCGTTGCACCGATCATGATGATGAACAACCCATAGGCGGCAAGCTTCGTCAGACCTGGCTTGATGCGCAGGAGTCCTGGCAGGATCAAGCCAAGTGCACCCGCCACCTCAGCTATGCCGATGAACTGCAAGAATAGACCCGGTAGCGGCATCCTCATCTGCGCCGTCATCATCTCTACCGGCATGATCAGTTTCATGCTGCCAGCGAACAAGAAGAGCAACGCGAGCAATCCTTGCACAAGCCACAGTATCGTTGTCACCATTACGCTCTGTTTTTGCTCCTTGCGACTGCTTCCGCTGGCCAGTTGAAGACTCAATGCATTTTTCATATTGTGCTCCTTCTCTCGTGATCAGATGTTGCCTTGCCATTAATAAGTGGAGATATTAGAGTATTCCAAAACAAGGAAGGAAAATCGGAAATGTTAGGGCAGGGAATTTTGTAGGGGGTCTCCCCCTCTCCCCCCAAAGGATGGAGAGCCTCACAAAGAGCGTCATGGACAAACAAGCGAATTAAAGCTATAATGCAGAAGGAAGGAGGAAGTCAAGGACAATGCAAAGAGGCAATATTTCCTCCTAAAGTTAGAAAAGTAGTAAGCATCTCGGCTAATAGTTCAATGGCGAGCAAGAGGTTATAAAATGCGTATTTGTATAATAGGTGCACCTGTAGATCTGGGCGCTGATCGGCGTGGCGTTGATATTGGCCCCAATGCTATTCGCTATGCAGGTCTCAGTAAGCAGTTGCAGCGTCTTGGGCACACAATTCATGATATAGGCAATCTTGTCGTTCCCCAGCCGGAAAGCGGGTCGGAAGGCAACTTGCGCCTGAAATATCTTGATCCCATTGTACAGGTTTCTGAAGAGTTATACCACACGGTCAGTAATGCTTTACAGGATAACGAATTCCCGTTGATCCTGGGGGGCGATCATAGCATTGCGTTAGGCTCGATTGGTGGCGTTGGCAGCGTCCACAAAGACGTGGGCGTCATCTGGGTCGATGCTCATGGCGACTTCAATACAGAAGAGACGACGCCCTCTGGCAATATTCACGGTATGGTGCTCGCGGCCCTGGCTGGCCTGGGCCATCGCCAATTGACGCATATCGGTGGTTGGGCACCGAAATTAAATCCACAGAATATTGTGATCGTCGCTGCGCGAGACCTGGATCTGGGAGAACAGACTCTGCTGAAACAACACCAGGTGCACGTTTTCACCATGTCCGACATTGATCGGCTAGGTATGTCAGCCGTGATGGAGCAAGCTGTAGCGCTCGCCAGTCGTCAGTCTCAGGCCATACATCTGAGCCTGGACATGGACTGCATGGACCCCCATGAAGCTCCTGGCGTTGGTACACCAGTGCGAGGTGGCTTGAGCTACCGCGAGGCACATCTCGCTATGGAGATCATCGCTGATTCTGGTCAGCTCGTTTCGATGGATGTTGTAGAGGTCAACTCTATTCTTGATCGTGAGAATGCAACGGCGCAATTGGACGTTGACCTGATCCTTTCGGCATTAGGTAAGAAGATTTTATGATGAAAGAACCCATCCTCAGAGATGGGTTCTTTTTTATTTAGAGAAAGCTCTGGCCTAAAATGGCCCTGCTGGGATTTATAGATGAGCTAGTGTGAAATGTTGCCTTCGCCTGCTATGCAAGTTGTATACTAGAGAGCAAGATGAGTAGCAAAGAGGCCACTTGTCGTTACAAATAGGTCAGGTATCCCTGTATGAAGAGGGGTATCCAGAGGCGGAGGTTTCGATGAACGCAAAATATCTCTTTATGAATGGTAAGTTCGTTCCGGCAGAGCAAGGTGTCATTTCCGTTAGAACGCACGCATTTGCCTATGGTACAGCCTGCTTTGAAGGTATTCGTGGCTATTGGAATAAGGAAGATCAGCAAGTGTATCTGTTCCGTATCCGCGAACACTACGAACGCTTGCTACGCTCCAGCAGAATCCTACAAATGTCCCTCCCTTATACTGTTGACCAGCTGGTTGAGATCAGCACTGAGCTGGTCCGGCTCAATGGGCAGAAACAGGATGTTTACCTGCGCCCGGTCGCTTACAAGGATGCACAGATTATTGGGGTACGCTTGCACGATGTGAGCAACGACTTCTTTCTGACTGCTGAACCTATGGGCGATTATGTAGCGATCGGTGGCTTACGTTGTGGTGTCTCATCCTGGCGGCGTATCGATGACAATGCAATCCCTGCTCGTGCGAAGATCTGTGGTGCGTATGTCAACTCCGCCTTTGCCAAAAGCGAGGCGATACAGAACGGCTTCGATGAGGCCATTATGCTGACCAACGAGGGGCATGTCTCAGAGGGCAGTGCAGAAAATATCTTCCTCCTGAGCGGTGGTGCGTTCGTGACGCCATCTCCCAGTGAGAATATTCTGCTAGGCATTACACGCGATACCGTGATGAAGCTGGCACAGCGCGAATTGGGTTGCGTGACCTACGAGCGACAGATTGACCGTACCGAACTCTATAGCGCAGATGAGGTCTTCCTCTGCGGTACAGGCGCGCAGATTGCGCCTGTCATCGAAATTGACCACCGTCCGATCGGTACTGGCGAAGTCGGTCCTATCAGCCAGCAGCTACAAGATATCTACTTCGACGTTGTACGTGGCAAGCATCCTGATTATAAAGAGCAGTGGTGTACTCCTGTCTACGTTGATGTGCCTGCTATAGATAAACCTGCACGCTAAGGATTCAAAGGGGAGAGGCTAGGCCCAGAGCAATGCCACGAGGGACAATACCCGTCAAATAAGCCGCCCCGCGCCCTAGTGCAGAAACAAGAGAGGGAGTAGGGCTTGGGGGTCCAGGGGGCGAAGCCCCCTGGACCCCCGGCATAGGTTGATGCGT
>VBJK01000238.1:6739-11371 GCA_005879655.1 Chloroflexota bacterium
CTGGTGCCTGACGACGCCTATACCACTTGCTTGATGTGACAATTTCCGCTATTCTATCGTTCTATTGATGGGTAAGTCTAGAAAGAGACTGTGGTTATATTTTCACAAACTACGGTCGGTGAGGCAGGGGGTGTATCCTAAGCAGCGCTTCAATGTGAAGTGAGGCAGTGCCTGTACGTTGCGCAGCTCAGAACTACGAAAAAGAGACACAAACATGACTACACCATACGATGCTGTACCTGATCGCGGGGCCATACCTGATCCACAGACGCCAGCGCCTCCGGTTGATGAGGATGTTCAGGTTGCCCACGCCCAAAATCCACCGTCTCTGAAGCAGAAGAAGGACGTTCCCGCGCCTAATCCGCAAACTCCACAACCGCCAGTGCATGAAGATTTTGACGCAGGTGATGCGCAAGCTGCCCAACCACTAGCAAAAGATGACTTTGTGGAAAAAACGTTGCGCAGATTACAAGATGCAGCCCGCCGTATTGCCGTAGTTGAACAAAAAGAAAGAGATAATCAAGCCCCACAGGGTTTGCTAAACCTGCCCAGCCGACGCACGCCACGAGCTTCGCGCCTCTCCCCCCTACGTGATATCTCGGCGGATATCCGGCGGCATAGTACGCCCATGCCTGGTACATTTAATGGTAGCTCAGAAAAGCACAGTAAAGAAGCGTTAGGCAGTAATCTTCCAGATCTATGGCCCTGGCTACAAGATCCCGATAGTGACGAAAACGAGCATGACAACTGGACCGGTACCGATCCACTCATGTCTCGACACGTCCCCGATGGTACTGAAGCAGCTCGTATTGATGCAGAAGATGAACGACGAGCTATCGCTGCTACTGCCACCAAGCCATTAAAAACTGCCCAATTAGTAAAAAAACGTGCAAACATCACGCGGCTACGTACTATTTTTGCCTGTGTTGCCTTGCTTACCGTGTTTGCACTGACAGTAGATGGTATTCTTGTTTCTTTTGCCTTCTTCCATCGTGCTCGTAATACATCGATTACGATTTCTCCTATCCTCACGCTCTTGCCTAATATTGTGAAATATGGACAGATCGTCACCCTCGACCTTAAATCATTTCCATCCCAAACGAACGTTTACCTTACTCATGATATAGCGGAACCGCTCCTGACGATGGCCAATACACCTGTTATTCCTACGAGAGAGGATGGATCAGCACAGATCACTATTGCTATTGATGGCAGTTGGAAACCCGGTTTTCATAAAATTACTGCTGAAGATATCAAACAGCGTTACACGACAAGCGCGACATTGCAAGTTGCAGAAGGTCCCACTCGTCCATCGCATCTCATTTTAAATCCAACGGAGCTTGATCTGGGTGCCGGGATACAAGGGGCCAATACTATTCAGCCCTTAACGCTGCAAAACTCAGGCAATGGGGCCATTATATGGGCCGCTAGTAGTAACGCATCATGGCTACAGCTCACTCCTAATCAGGGTGCATTTAGCAATAGCCAGACCATTATGGTGGGTGCCCAGCGCGCTAATCTCAAACCGGGCGATTACCGAGGGACCATCACTATCTCGAATAGTGTTGGAGCTACTCAATATGTACAGGTGACAATGACTGTGCGACCGTTGCCGCCGAATGTAGGGGCGGCGCTAGCAGTGGCACCAGCTGTCCTTTCCTTCGTGGCGACCGAGAGGGCTGCTAATCCCAATGCCCAGGCTCTGGTAATCAGCAATCCTGGTAATCAGCCACTGCATTGGATGGTACAAACGAACACAGCTGCTAATGCTAATCAAAACGGGTCTATTCAGTCACCCGGTACGAATGCACTCTCGCCGAAATTAGACAGTACTTCTGGCGTGATTGATCCGCATGGAAGCAATACTATTCATGTCACGGTAAATAGTGCAAGTCTGCTACCAGGGACCTATAACAGCACACTCATCCTCAGTACAAGCGCGGGCTATACGGCCTACAATAGTCCACAGAACGTGATGCTTTCCTTGAACGTACAGCCACCTTGCAGCTTGCAGCTCAGTACACCGATCATGGCATTTACGGCTGTGGCAGGAAAGAGTAATCCCAGTAGCCAGACGCTCAATGTCAGCACCAGTACTAACTGTGCTAACACCATTGACTGGAATGCGTCATCTTCGGCACCCTGGCTGGTGATTACACCTGCTAAAGGTCAACTCAATGGCACCAATAGCGCCGCCATGACGATCAATGCAAACGTCGCAACGTTAACGCCGGGCTTATATAGCGCTAATGTGACTGTGCAAACACAGCAAAATTCGCAGTCGGTGGCCGTACAGCTTACGGTACAACCTCCGCTGGCACCTACTGCGCCCAATATGAGTGCCTTGCCATTGAACGTGAACTTCTCAACGATACAAGGTCAGTCTCGTCCGCCGGGACAGGCTGTCACCATTGCGAATACAGGGGGCAGCTTACTCACCTGGCGTACAACTATCAATTATCTGGCGCTGAACTGGCTGGGCGTCTCCCCCACAGGAGGTACAATTGCCGCTGGACAAGCTGGTATTGTCACCATCAACGTAGATCCCAGCAAGCTGAGTCCAGGGACTTATATGGGGCAAGTAGTGCTGACCGGTAGCGACTCCAATAACGCTGTGGCAGGAGGAAGTCCACAAACGGTTACTGTCAATCTGACCGTTTCATCACCTTGTACATTGACACAACCATCCTCCAGCTCGCTTGCTTTCAACGCGGTGGCCAACGGCAGTGATCCCGCAACGCAAACTATTAGTATCCTGGCAGCGGGCAACTGTAGCTGGCCTTTAAACTGGCAAACTCACATCAAGAATGGATCATCCTGGCTGAAAATATCTCCCGCCAATGGCTCCTTCACAGCTAGCGGACAGTCCGCTACTGTGACGGTCGCACCGACGGTAGCGGGCCTTGCACCCGGTACCTACACTGAGCAGGTCTCAATCTCCGCTACCGACGCGACTGGAACGGACCTTGAGGTTCTCTCAGGCGCAAGGGCAAGCCACACAAACATTGCACCTGACCGAAACTGGTAGCTGTGCCTCTACCGTCAACTGGACGGCCTCGGTCGATGCTGGCAGTAGCTCATGGCTCAGCGTAACTGGCCAGGGGAGCGAAACAGGCAATGGCAGTACTATTACTGTGACCGCAAACACTGGCAGTCTGTTGCCCAATACTTACAAAGGTTCGATCACCATTAGCGCAACTGGCTCCTCTGGAACAGCTATCCCAGTTAGCCCACAAACCATTCCTGTCACGCTCATCTTTACTGGTCTCAGTATTCAGGGCACGATAAATGAGTGCATGGGCAATAGCTGCAACAATACCAAGCCCCTCTCAGGCGCAACGGTCACGCTATCCGATAGCAATGGGCAGGCTATCGCTACGGCTAGCACAGATGCAGCAGGGAAATATAGCTTTACCAATATTGCGCCAGGTTCCTATACTGTCTCCGTGAGTGCTGATAACAAAGGGAAACATTACCAGGGCAGTAAATTTATCTCAATCAATGGGAATCTGTTGAGTCAGGATATTAATACGCAGGCTGGATGAGCACGTATTACAACTCTACTCAGTGCAAAAAAAGATGTGCACCCTACTAATAATAGATACATATCAACACATGGACACTTGTGGTACAATAGGCATGCTATAAGGAAACACAGTTTCGTATAGCATGCTCAAGCCGATGCCACAACGCAAGCAATTTGACGAATACTGGCCGACAACGTTTATCGAGTAAGACGTAGCTCTTATTCGATTATTGGTTGTAAAAGGAGTAGGGGGACGCTATCAGACTCGGCTATCCTCCCAAGTGAGGCGTTTATGCAAACGAAACATTGCCACTTCTGTCATGCAGTACAACGCGCCGACGCACATATCTGTAGTCGTTGTGGACGAACACTGCTCCTGAGAAAGAGTAGAGAATCCGCTGGGGACGCCGCCAGTCCCTCTCTACCGCCCGCCTCACCTCATCGTGCCGGGCATTACGCCGGATTGCATCCTGAAGATCAGCCCTATCAGACGAACCAGATTCTTGCTGTCCCCTGGTCTGAGGCACTGGTCGATCTGGAAACTGAAATGCCACTAGAACATGAACCAGAGCGTATCATTTTGCCCCACAGTAGGGCGTCTGAGGCCAGAACAGACGGCTTGTCTTCAGCACCAACGCGGCCAACATTGTCCGTCAGGTCCAATAAAATTCGTTCCAAACAAGCACAGCCGTCATGGCCACAGCAACCGAAAAAGTCATGGTTCTCAGAGAAAGCCATTCCAATCCTCATTACATGCTCAGGTCTCTTCTTCTTACTGGCCAGTAGTGTTATCGCCTTTGGTCTCATGGAGAAACGGTCAACGCTGGCCCAAGCGAGCGTCAAGGCAGATCGTAGCATTGTACGCACCGGTGATACCTTTAAGCTCAGTGGTGATGGCTTTGGTGCGAGCCATGCCATTAAGCTCACCTACGACGTGCAGGAAGCTATCTTAGATGACAAAAACCAACCTTTGACTGCCAACTCGGACGAGATGGGGAAGTTCGTCATCTCAATTCGCGTACCTAGCAGCTGGCAAGCTGGCCCCCACACGCTGCATAGTCGAGATACAGTAGATAATATAGACATATCAACGAACATTACTATTG
>VBJK01000238.1:11394-36021 GCA_005879655.1 Chloroflexota bacterium
TCGGAAAGCAGAAGATTCGCCTTATAAGCAACGTTAAAAGAGAGATTACGTGGCAGGCCACCCACAAGCAGGCATGGCTTAGCGTAACGCCAGACCATGGGGTAATCTCAAATCGCCCACAGCAGATTGAGATCCAGGTCGAGCCGGGTACACTTGCGCCAAATATATATACAGGAGTGGTTACTTTCAGCCAAATTAAGAGTACTGCGCCTCCCTTGCTTTTGACCGTCTCTATGCAAGTGCGGCCAGGGCCAGCAACACCAAGAGTAGGCGTCAATGCACAGGTGACATTGACACCAGAGGTTGTCACGCCGGGCAATCTAGAGGTTGCACCAACGAGTCTGGCAATGAATGCTCAAGCAGGACAGCAGGCAAGTCCACAGACGCTTACACTACAAAATAATGGGGGTATGTATCTAGACTGGACTGTCAATGTCACGACAGCCGATCAGGGGAAATGGCTCAGCGTCACACCTGGTAGCGGAACAGTTCTGCCGGGTGTACAGAGCACGATCACGGTTCATACCGATGCGACCGCCCTCAAGGCAGGCTCTTATCAGGGAACGCTGACCTTTGCCGCTGGTGGCTTAAGCAAGCCTGTATCCATCGCCTTGACGGTAACGACCCCACCAGTGACGGCCCCACCAGCGGCGACCATCATGCTACAACCTACAAGTCTAGCCTTCAATACCTATAAAGGTAGCAATCCTTCTCCCCAAACATTGAAGCTGACAAATAGTGGCAACGCGCCGCTCAATTGGAGTGCAAGTCTGAGTAGCGAACTCACCAATGCCTTCACGATCAATCCCGCGCAGGGCAGCAATTTACAGCCGGGCAACAGTACGCAAATCACGGTAAATCCTAATCTAGCGGGCAATGATGTTGGTACACTGAGCGGTACTATGACTGTCGTAGATAGCGATAGCGGCAGCAAAGTTGCCAGTCAGAGTGCAAGCATTACCGTCTCTATTCTTGCTCAGCCTCAGGCAACGATTAGTGTTTTGACAAACACCTTGAATTTTGCGAATACCAGTACACCAACGCAACAGTCACCACAACAGTTGGTCATCCAGAATACTGGCGCTGCCGATTTGCACTGGTCTATTACACAATCTGATGGCAAAGACTGGTTATCTCTCGATAATACGAGTGGGACGATTGCACCAGGCAGTTCTAGTAGTCTTGTTATTACCTGCCATACCAGGCATCTGCCGCCTGGCACATATAATGCAATCCTGACTGTGTATGATAGTGATGCTAATTCGTCGGTTGTTGAGCAGAAGGTACAGGTTGTGCTTACGGTTAAAGGGTAAGGTGTGACTATTAAGGTATCAGCAGTGGACACGGATGAACAATCAGGGGGGCTAGCTCGTGCATCTTACACCAAGTGAGCATTTCTCGCACATCTTCGTCATGAATATACAGCTCGTTAATACGCAGGTATGACTCTGCTAAATAGCCTTCTCCACACGGCTGATACAGATGGGCATGTTGGGGCAAGAGCAGTTCTGGATGTGGTTTGACATAGGCATAACTACGGAAGATGAATCTCTGCCTTTCTCTGAGATCAGGATGAAATTCCAGCAGTTCAGCCGTAATATACGTATCAGTCTTCTCTGCGGTTCTGCGCTTGAGGCTCAACACGCGAATCGTAGCATCTGTGAGCGGCATCGGTGGAGTGGTCTCTGAAAAAATGGTACTCATGGCTCTGGTACCTCTGTGCTGTTAAGTGGATGAACTGCAACCCCATCTTCAGAGCCAACAAGGGGAACTAACTCCTGCTGATGGTCTTGCAGAGACGGCTCAAATGTTGTCATAGTATCTCTCCTTGAGATAGAAAAAGCCACGCATATTTTCACAGAGAGTGTAGAGGGTACCTGTGAGTGTGTGAAGGGAGGCAAGCACCTTACGGAGATCATTTTGCGCGCCCTCTCGCACCTCGTCAATACGCCGGACAATGACAAGTGGGAGTCCGGCGTGCGAGGCCAGGGCTTCCAGCGTGAGCTGATGCCGTTCGACTACCTGTCGCAAGGTTGGCAGTGACTCATCTTCTAGCACGATGCCAACTTCTTCGTAGGGAAAATCTTTGCCTGTTAGCTGCTTTAATCCCAATAGAATCTTGTCTGCACACATACGTGGAATGGGCAGGCCATAGAGTGCACGATCGAAGGGATTAAGATGAAGATCGCTCACATGTGGCAGTCCCGTTGCACGTATCAATTGAGGAAGATCAAAGTGATAAGTAAACCTGAGTTGATAGAGCGGGCTTTTCGTGAAATCAGTATACGGCATGGTTTCTCCTTTCATTTCTCCTTGCCTTTGGAACTAGATGTATATATTGTTCACCAACATCCATATCTCGTGATGTTTCTAGTATCGCTTCCAATAGAACTAGTACGTTTCTCAAGATGTTAAAATAATAATCTAGAAAGCTGGACATTCCAAGCCCATTGTGAGACAATATGAGCCACTTGATGATGGTCAATGAGTTCATCCAGTGATAGTGAGACACTCACACATACTGAAAGCCTGAGATGTGACCTCTTTGACTTGTGAATAACCAAGGAGTAAGCTTGTTCTAGAAAGGCTTAGAGATGGTTAACGAGCGCCTTCAGCGTGCAAGGATACAAAAGCAGTTCGAGGTGGAATATATATGCAGAAAAACGGGGATCAGCGAGAAGACATACAGACGCCTAGAAGCTGGGACCCACACACCTCGTCAATCAACACGCGACTCTCTCTGTCTTCTCTTTGGCATGACACCGGAAGAACTGGGGTTCTTCTCTGCTCATGCCCAGGCAAATACACCAGCTGGTGTACCAGCGCTGCCAATGAATAGCAGTCCATCGCCTCCAAACCTCTTAGACCCATTTAGTATTGCTCTGTTCGCATTAGCGCTCACTCAACAAACACAAGGTTGGTCGCTAGATGAATTCTTGTCAAGAGTCGATCGGGAAATGAGAGGCTATAGTACAATGTTAGCAGGGCGTTCGTTTGAGGGAACTGATGTTGAAAGGACTGGCATGAAAATACCGCGTCGTGACTTTTTTCAAGAGATGTTCATCTCTTCATTACTTTTTGCCAATTTAGGCGATGAACAATATGCAGCGCTAACTCAGCTTTTCAGTGGGGATTACCTCTCTGTTTTTGAACAAGAACTCGCCAGCCGATGGGCTGTCTATCATAAAGGGCATTCGGCTAGCGCTCATCAAGGATTACAACTCTGGCTTGGTGCTACCGAACTATATGCAAAAGAGCAAACCAGTAGCAGGCAACGAAATAATGCACTGGTCCTGGCAAGTATGGGACATCAACTTCAAGGGAGTATTTACCGTGATTGGATGAGCTATGAACAGGCCCATAATTCCTACAGACAATCGTTTCTTCTTTCAGATGAGCTAGGTGATTTAGAAGTCAAAGCTTCTTCGCTTGCACGCAGAGGGGTTACGTTCATCCAACAACAAAAGTCAATCGAGGCAATTGAGTATCTTGAAAGTGCTCTGAGTCTGTTGGGAGAGCTTCATGCCTCTCACTTACGGGGTTATATTCTTCAAGCACTTTCGGAAGCTCATGCAATGGCTCGGCATGATCATGCATCTGACGAACATATCAATCTAGCTGAAAAGGTATTGCAAGAGAACAGCAACATTGAAGAGCGAAGTCATTGTCAACTGAATACCACGTCTGTTACTGCACAAAGGGGCGTGAATGCTGTGCTCTTAGGACAGTACCAAAAGGCGATTCGTCTCATTGAAGCTGGTCTTGCGGTATATAGTCCCAATCTCTTACGTGGTCGTGCTCGCTTGATTGCACAACAAGCGGAGGCGTATTTTCGTCTTGGCCTCATCGATCATGCCGCGAAATCTGCAATAGAAGCACTGACGATAGCAAGCTCAATCAAGTCTCAAAAAACAATTATGCGTGTGCGCTTCGTATATGGTCTGTTGGCTCAATCACCCTATAGAGGAGAGAAAAACGTCGTTCAATTGCAAACGATGCTTTCATGATCAAGTATGCGGAAATTCTTACTTATCCTTGTTTCTTTGTTTTCTGTGTTGCTTGTGGGTCCACTGCTACTCTGGCTAATACTTTACCGACAAGGCAGGCGCTTTGCCCTGCGTGATCCGTTGCATAAGTCAGATGCCATCATCGTCTTGGCAGGGACACGCGGCAGTCTTGCTTTTCTCGATGGCAAAATTCGCACAGCTGTTCAACTGTATCAGCAAGGATGGGCCTCGCATCTCATCTGTAGTGGAAGATTTTCGGTCAAAGTGACCAATACCCCTCAGCTCATTCCTGTGGAGGAGCTACAGGAAGCGGTGCAAAGGGGACGCATACAGGAAAAAGATGTCGCGGTTGCCTGCGATCAGTGGGATGTTGGGTTAGGCGCTTCTTATATGATCGAGAAGGCGACACAAATGGGTGTGCCATGCGAAGTATTACTGATGGAGAATGAAGCGCTTCATACGAGAGAAAACGCTGAATATGTGCTCGCTTTGTTACAGCAATATGACATGCATCGTGTCATTCTTGTCACATCGCCTTTTCACCAATTGCGAACTTATCTTACCTTTGCGAAAGTCTTTCAGCCGCATGGCATTGAGATTCTTAATTATTATGCAGACGCTGAGGATTGGCATCCCATGCTCTGGTTTCTTTTCAAGAAACATCGACTTTTAGTAAAGAGCGAAAAGGAGCGTATCGTATTATATCGAGAAAAAGGTGATCTTCTTTAATAAAGAGAGAAGTAGGAAAAGAGTGATTAGAAGGACCTTACCCTTCCAATCACTCTTCTCCTACTTTTCTCTTTATTACAAATCACGCCTCTGAAAGCGTAGCGCCCCAATAACCGGCAAAACAATACAATAGCCGATAGCCCAGAGCAGCAGGCCAGGCGCAATCGGTTCAATTGAAGTAAAGGGTGAGTTAAATGATTGCAGCCCGCTCTGTCCAATAACACTAATGAGAAACGAAGGTAGCAAGTAGAACGATGCACCATGCCAGAGCGCATCCGTGGGCATAATTAAATTGATGGTTGTTGCTATATTCTTTGTCGTTTCTCCTGGATCGGGTGTGATCAATTCGACGAAGCTCGCTAATGGTGCACCGATAAACAGCATCATCGCAATTGCGCCGTTCACTAGCGTCGGAACGCACGTACTACCCAATGTGGCCAGCGCTAACAGGACCAGCGTGCTTAATTCCAGCATGCCCAGTACAGATAGTACATTATCCGGCCAGTAGCCCGTACGCCAATAGATTAGTCCCAGGAAGGTAAATAATAGCATAGCCGTATAAGTGCACAGGATCAATGCATAACCCAGCCATTTGCCGAAAACGATCTCAAAGCGGTGCAATGGTTTTGAAACAATAATGGAAAAAGTGCCCGCCTCCACTTCGCCAGAGATAGCCCCGATCGTCAAGATAATTGCTAATGCCCCGCTCATCAGGTAGGCCACCCATACCGTTAAGATAGAGATGCTCACGTCAAATCTGAGCAATGCTAATTGAGGATTGGCAAACTGCGCTGTATGCCGTGTTACGCTCGCGTAGGCACTATTGAGCATCAATGCATACACGGCTAGAAACAGCACATTCAGCGCTAACATGGCAAATAAAAGCCAACGGTGAAAGGCTTCCTC
This sequence comes from Chloroflexota bacterium, assembly GCA_005879655.1. The sequence goes on from VBJK01000238.1 coordinate 17,037, forward strand.
GATGGTAAAGCGCGTTATCAACAACATTCCCATAACAGACTCCTTCGGACTCTTTGCAGACAGCTTATTTATCCACGCGTAGTGCGTCAATCGTATCGAAAAAGAGTTGCTCCAGCGAATGCTGCTGCGGTGCCAGGTAGTATAGGCGCGATCCACAACTATGGACGAGGTATGCGATATCGGCTGCCTGTTCGTCCTGCTGTACCTCTACCAATAAGCGGCCAGGATCTTGTTCATCCTGCTGGACATGTAATGCAATTTTATGCAGGCTATGCAGTAGTTCATCGTTTACAGCGTCCACACGTACTTCCAGCTTCGTTTTCTTATCAAACAGCTCTGATGGCGCTCCTACTTTAAGAATGCGTCCCTGATTGATAATGGCGACACGATCACAGACTGCTTCGACATCGGCTAACTGGTGCGAGTTGAGAAAGATGCTGGTGCCCCGCTCCTTTAAGTCCAGCAGTAGCTCACGCATATCACGTTGCCCGACTGGATCAAGTCCAGAGACAAGTTCGTCGAGGATGACTAGCTCTGGTACGCTCAAGAGGGCCTGAGCGAGGCCGATACGCTGGAGCATACCTTTGGAAAAAGTACTCAGCTTCTGCCGTTCCCGACCACTCAGGCCAACCAGTGCCAGTGCTTCCTTGATTTGCTTTTGCAGCATACTGCCTCGTATGCCATACAAGCGACCGTGAAATTCTAGAAACTCTTTGGCTGTGAGCCAGCGATGAAATACCGGCAATTCGGGGAGATAGCCCAGATTTCTGCGTGGCTCCATGTGGTTGACAGGATAGCCCAAGACTTCTACTGTGCCCTGAGTGGGCTTGACCAGTCCGGTAAGGATCTTTACTACTGTGCTCTTGCCCGCGCCATTTGGTCCCAGGAAACCGAAAGCTTCGCCCCGGTAGGTGACAAAGCTAATATTATCTACTGCAATAACATCTTGGTAGACTTTGCGTAAGCCCTGCACTTCTATTGCAGGTATCAAAGCTAGTTTTCCAGAATCTACAGTTTGATCGAGATCCATAGCATTTTCTTGCTCTCTTCTGCTCCATTTTGTAGCTCACGTATAATAGAAGTATGAGCACATTTTCAACTGAATCGTGTTTTCTGAGTTCCAAGCTCAAACACTCGCTTGGGAATAAGATCTACAATGCATAACTACACAAAAAACCGTGCACTATGTATTGATGCATGATTTACTGCGTAGTTACATTCCTTTTCATCACATTATACAGCAGTTTGCAGAAAGATTGAAGCCCTCGCTTGTCTTGAGCTGTGTGGTTCTCCACATCCTCTCACAGGTCAAGACTCCGCGAACTACTGTAAAAGATTCTGGTCCATAGCGCCACCGACGGCGTAGATAAATCCGTGCAGTTGCCAGAGGACTGCGCTACCAATAGGCCACTTCTTCTACTCGACAGAGCTTGAAACTGCCAGCAGCTGGTCCACGTTAGAGACTACACCACCAACGGCGTAGACCAATCCGTGCAGTTGCCAGAGGACCACACTACCAAGAGGAAAATGCCTCATATTCTCAGCAGAGCTTGCAACAACATCAGAGCATGAGACAACAACACCCTTTGTGCCGTGTATGCTCTCCCTATAGGACTTGAAACAGCCAGGTGGGACAAAAATTGGCACTGTTCCATTGCTCAGGTTAATCTGTTGGAGCTGTGTGACAATCTCCGGTGGCAGGTTCGGTAATGAGAGGAAGAAGCTACGCAAATCCTCAAGGGTGGCTTTGCCCGTTGCACTGACAATAGGGCTAGGAATTTTGGCGATGATCAGCTGTTTCCCCTCGCCGTTGGTGCCATTATAGGCAATGAGAAGACCGGCGGAGCTTGTAAGATCGTAGGTCGCGCCATCCAGATTGGCCGGTACCTGTACATTGCTATAGTTGTTCTTGCTCAGGTAGTTGCGAGCCTTCTTGGTATCGAAGGTGAAGGTGCCATGGCCAGCGCCTATAACGCCAAATGTTGGCTCATTCATGATGCCCTGCGGTAAGGTGCTGGGCAACTGAATAGAGAAGTTGACCAGTTGAGCCGCCTGAGCCTGTGTGAGCTTCTGCTGCATCTTGAAGCTATTGGGCTGGTAACTCACTGTCCCCAGGTCGTTCAAGGTAGGCATGGTCGCGTTTTTCAGTTGAGACACATCCTGTTTTGTGATCTGCACAACCTGGAACTGTTGAATGCGAAAAATGGAGAGAAACTGTTGTCCGGCGACAAACCAGTTACGTCGTAATTGATACCATTTGCGTGGTGCAAGTTTTCTTGGCTCGAAGACCTGCATGGTCGTTCTCTTTAGCAGTGACACGGATGGTACCTCCTTTCGTGTCGGTAATACGCTGGAAACAGTCTGTTTGTCTCCAATATGCGCTACTGATTGTTCTACGGCAAGTACATTAGCAGGGTCCGTATGATGGTAGTCGTGCAGTAAGGGCGGGAGATATTCCTCGGCCAGTGTTGTCTGATAGACCATCTCGGTATCGTAGAGGAGACGCTGGAAACGCGCAATTTCAGCAGGTTGTACAGCTGTATGTTCCTCTTGCTGATAGACCTCATTAAGTTCCAGAATCATACGTTCCAAAGCGGGATCGTGTCCGGCTTCATGCAGTATGAGCGCGAGCGTCTCTATATCGCCACTTTCCATGGCACACGTATAGCGGTGTAATGCCTGCAAACGTGAGGTTAGTTGTTCTTTTTCCTGCTGTTGCTCACTCATGGTTTGCTCCTCCCAGTAGTTGTTTGCCCTGCACGCTGAGACTCTGTGCTATCCGAGTCCTGCTGCAACTTATGCCAGGCCGAGCGTAGTCGGCTCAATGCGCGATGCAGCCTTACACGTGCGGCCACCGGGGTAATGCCTAGTTCTTTTGCCAATGCCTCTCGTTCAAACTCCAGGAGAAACGCCAGTCGTAGCACTTGCTGATCCTCTGGTGAGACCAGGGACAGCATGATGGTAGCCTGCTCTTGCGCCACCAGCTCTTGTTCGGGTCCAGCTGCGGTATGCGCTGTCAACTGGTCAAAGAGTTCGTCTTCGCTTACTGGCTCTGATCTGGTTGCGCGCAGGGTGGCGGCGGACAGCTCGCGCTGTTGCCGTTTTGCTAGCTCCACCTTCTTACGTTTGATGATATTCAGGGTGATCCCCAATAGCCAAGCCATCGCTTGCCGTGTGGGATCGAAGCGCTCGGCATGGTCAAGGGCTTCGACGACTACTTCCTGTAATACTTCTACTGCCATATTGGCTACTTCATGGCCTCTGGCAAGTCCCATGCGTTGCACGTAGGTGCGTACGTTACTGAGCAGGGGACCGGTGTTATCGGCAATGAAGTCGATGAGCTGGTGCCTGGGGGAGCAGGGTATCGCTGGTCTTGCTTGCCCCTGGTTATGGGCAATGTCAGGTTCCATCAGCAAGGTGTTCTGCCCCTTATGAAATAGTGCTAAGAGTGTTCATATGGATATATTCAGATTTGGGGGGGGATTTGTTACAGGGTTCCATGCAGCATCAACATTGACGCTCCACACCTTCTATGCTATATTCTGACCAGCAATAATCCCAGTGTGCCACCTACTTGCCACACACCACAGCTCATTATTTATTTAACCAAAAAACCTTCACGGAGGAATAAAGTCGTGCCAGTTGTTACATATGTACGTGAGAATGTACAGGTTGAAGTACCAGAAGGCGACACCGTACGGTATCCCGCGCTAGAAAATGACGTTTCAGTGTATTGTGGCCTGGACAAAATTCTCAATTGTCATGGGAATGGTTTCTGCGGCACCGATCGTGTTGCCGTCTCGCCGTCCTCCAATACCAATCCTCTCACATTCATGGAGAAGTTCTGGCTGCGTCAGGACCTGAAAAAGAATCCAAACATGCGTCTCGCCTGCCAGGTACAAATCTTCGGCGATGTCACCGTCGAAACACGGTGCAAATAACATGACGGCGAAGTGAAGCAGAATAGTGCAAGGTGTCAGAGAGGATTGCGCCCTCTCTGACACCTTGCACTATTCTGCTTCACTTCGCCGTCATTTAACTACTGCACAACAAAGAACAGTGTTTGTGCCAGCTGATCACCGTTTTTGTCATTCCACCAGATCTCTACTTTGCCAGCTGTTGGTGTTACGTACCTCATCTGGGTCGAGCCATTCTTATTGGACGAGCCAGCGGCAATAGGATCACTTATAATGGTCGTAAAGAGATTGTTATTGGTGTACCACTTAATGATCACTTTGCCATTGCTATTAGGCGTGGCAATAGCGTAGGTGAGATAGAAAAGCTCATTCACCTGAAAGTGGTTTGTCACCTCACGAGCGACACCCGTTTGGGGATCAATATTAAGCGTGAGAGCAGCAGACGGAATAATATCCGCTGCGGGTGCCTGTCCTCTCAAATTCTGTTGCGGGGCAACAAAATTCGGTACAGCAGTGGGCTGGATACTCTGAGGAACAATAATACCAGTTGCAACCAGCATACGATGCGTCCAACCACTTGTGTTGGCAAGGTATCCCGCAGCAGCACATACCAGCAGACTAACGATGATCACGCTTAGCAAACCGCTAATGGCACGATATTTAGGAATAATAGCTCTGGGCTTAGTATACATAGGAGGAACATAAATCATGCCTCCATCAGCCTCTGGCAAGGCAGGCAACATCTGGTTAATCATTTGTAGCGGTATCATCTGTGTTGGATTAGCCGCTAAAGCAGTTTGCAGTTGCATTCCACTCTGATAAGGCACCAGTAACATCCCCTGTTGTTGTTCAGGTGAGGGCTGTTGTGGTGGGGCCTGCTGTACGGGACTGTGTTCCCATAATTGTGGTGGAACTTGTTGTGCGAACGGGGCTACTGGTTGTGGCAAAGATTGCTCAGCCTGCGGCTGTAGTGGCTGCCCGGCACTCCCCGCCAGGTTATTTTGCTCTTTTCCCCGTGACGGGGGAGGTGCTCCACAGGTGGGGCAGCGCGCACCATTTTCTGACAGTGCAGTCTGACAATAGGAACAAAACATTCTCTGATCGCCTACCTTTATCCAGGTGCGGCAAGAAAACCACGAGGTCTTTAGCCTCGTGGATGAACACCGCGCCTAGCTAAACAGTTCCTTTCGGAAAAATGCTCTGCTGGAATCAGCAGGTGGTGCGTATCGGTTGGCTGTTACCACCAATCGAGTCCGACTTCATCTCGACAATGTTCACAAGGCTTTTTGCACATGGATCACCGAACTTTCCCCAGTCCTACTTAAACCCAGGTGACAGAGCAACGGTCTGATGCGTCAACCGCAGGTGTCATGACCAAATGAACGGAGTTCCCATTTCTGGGGCTGAGTCTGGTGAACTTGGGCTTCCGAAGAAGCCACTGGGTCTTTAGCCCAGTGGGAGTTCACACTTATCGTACTGCCCTTTACACACTAACATTGCCTTACCTTCTTAGCAAGTAATGACGCTGTCAGTAGGGCAAAATGGCTATGTCTCGCTCATGTTCAAATTGTATAAACGTGTTTCATAATACAATTTGAGGCTAGAAACCCGCCCTAAGCCGCTCTAGCTTCAGCTCTGCTGGCCAGACGAGTTTCTTGCTTGCAGCACTATGGAACAACACACTACACTATCTATGAAATGTCGTTATTCCTATGCCAGGTTTCCACTTTTTTACTATATTAGTGCAGCAATAAGAGCAGGACTACTAGCAATATTAGCAGGATCACTAGCAATATCATCAGCGAAACCAACATTTTCCGGTAGCAACGACAACACCGATTGCAACACCTTTAGCTACCTTACTCATCGTTTCCATATCCATAATTGTCTCCTCTTAAAGACTGAATAAGACAATACTAGTCAGTTAAAAGATATGCAGTAAGTAGCTGCACCATATTCTGCCTATTACCATAATATTACCATAACGCGAGAATTTTTGCCTGTTTACATGACATATGTGTAATATGTGGCATAGTGTGTGACGTGCATGCTGAGATACATGATGCATCACGTAGCAGCGCAATTCATTGCGCGAGGGACACAAAGATCGCCCGTAGCAGCGCAATTCATTGCGCGAGGGACGTGATGATAAAATGGCCTTTAGAGCTATGTTCTTGTTATAGAGGTAAGGAGATTGCTATGCAAACCCAACAACTCACGTTAGCGCAGATCAACGCCTTCGACCAACATCAATTCGTTTCTGCCTTGAGTTCCCTCTTTGAGGGGCCACCCTGGATCGTCACAGAGACCTGGCAGTTGCGCCCTTTTCTTAGTCGAGCACACTTCTATCAAGCATTGTGTGATGTTATGTATCAGGCCCCTGTCGAGCGAAAAATAGCGCTGCTGCAAGCGCATCCTGACCTCGTAGGACGCGCCGCCCTTGCTGGCACCCTCACCCCTGCATCGACCAGCGAGCAAGCGGTAGCCGGGCTAAACCGTCTGACAGCGGAGGAGATCGTGAACTTTCATCATCTGAACACAGCGTATCGGGACCGTTTTGGCTTCCCGTTCGTCATCTGTGCTCGCGAGAATAAAAAAGCCAGTATCCTCGCCGGTTTTGCCGCGCGCTTGCAACATACACGCGATGAAGAAATTCCCATTGCACTGGCCGAAGTTGCTAAAATCTGCTCGTTTCGTCTGCATGATCTTGTGCAGGATATCGAGTAATCTCAACGCTAGCTAAGTCAGTGGCGACCTGAATAACCCACTGCACGCCTTGCTCTACATTGCCAGTTACAGCGTCTCGTCGCCCTGCAAGTGCATAGCTTATTTTTGTTGCCAGATCATTGAGCAGAAAAGTTGCCTGCGGTTGCTGGAGCTGCTGGTCCGTCATGGCAACGAGTTGCTTCACGTCCTGATGGGCCTGCTGCAACCATACATTGATGGTCTCAATGGTCGTGATGATTTGTGAAATCTGTGTTCGCTCGGAAGGGGTGGTTCCTGCTGAGGAAAATAGACCATTGAGGTGCAGGAGCACGTGGTTGAGATAAGCTGGCGGATCTTGCTGTGCATCAATCTGGAGCAGTCCAATACTTACTGCTTTGCTTTCCAGTGACAACGCGTCAGGAGGAAGGATCGTAGGTAGCTCTTGCTGTGCATTGGAGGCACCAGCGAGATAATACAACAAAGCCATCAAGTCGTGTCTGATAAGTGTTATACTGCTTGTTCGATTGCCCTGCCACGCGTCCCTCGCATTCGTAGCCTGGGCATAGGCTGCCTGTATATTGCGCGTGAGCCAGGGAATCAGACCTCCAGGCAGATGATATGCTTGCAGTTTGGGGTCAGACGCTAGCAAATGACGTAAGTGATCGCGAAAACTGTAGGTTTGTCCCGGCGGTACTTGCTGAGGAATAATTGCTTGATAACGCCAGTCCTCCGTGTTCAATGAAGGTGACAAGGGAGGAACCACGCTATTCTCTTCAGTCACCAGCAGTTGACTGGTGAAAGCAAGGAGGTTAGTGTGTTCAGGATTGTTGTAGAAAAGACTTCCCTCGTCTCCGTGGAGAGTGAGCGTTCCTAGCAGAAAGAGTGGATTCTCTGGGGCGTTCTGATCCGGCAGTAACCAAGCATAGTAGCTTTCGCCCGCAGCTGGAGGGCGCACTGGCGACACTTTGAGAGATACTTGATCCGCAATGCCCTGATTACTCGTATCACTCATTTGACCAGAACTGAGAAAATAGAGATACCCCGCAGTAGGCTTGGCTGCGGAACCTACGGGTAAACGTGCCCTCTCGGCAAAAATCAGGACCACTAGTATCACCACCAGTAGCGTCAAAAAAGTCCATAGGCGCACTGGTCGTTTTTCGGCTAGTGCAAAAACACGAGAGCCAATAGGGATTGGGGGTGGCATTTGGCGAAGCCGCCCTGGCGGGGTTTGGGGTGTCCCCAAATGCCCCCATTGCCCAAAGGGTTTTGGGATTGTGCACTAGAAACGGTTCAGATGAACTTGACGGTTTATACTTAAAGTACGTATAAGATTATCAATCAGATGGCGTTGTGTTTGAACGATGAGCAATGAAAAATTCTGTAACTATTCAGGTACCCTCTCCTCGCCACCGCAGGTGGCGAGGAGAGGGTACCTGAATAGTTACTACAGCTTGTACTTGTTCTCCTTGAAATACATTGGCATGGTTCGCTATAATGAAAACAAGCAATGGTGTGTCCTGGCAGTGGTTTTAGCAACGCATCCTTGGCCTCAATGGATCATTTAGTCGTCCTCTATTCGAGAAGATAAGAAGAGTCGCAAACTCGTAAGGAGCGTGTGATGACAACAGAGAAGTCCTATACAATCAGTTACGGCAAGGCCCATGTTCCTCTGTACCGCGTCTATGCGACGCCGCTCACCGGCATCACAGCAATTCCTGAGTCCGCGTTTACTGGCCGTAAGAATACCATTTTTGCAGCAGAGATAGATGTTGAGGTCTTCGGCGAGAATTTCTTGCCCGCTTATACACAAGGGGATAATAGCAATGTGGTGGCGACCGACTCCATGAAAAACTTTCTATTGCGTCATGCGCTCACCTACGAAGGGGCAACACTGGAAGGTTTCCTTGCGCTATTGGGGCGACAATTCCTGACGAGGTATCCCCACATGGAACGCCTGCGCATAACCGGACGAGAGTTTCCCTTTGTTGCCGCCCAGGTACCACAGCGCGACGGTGCTGGTTTCCAGGACAGTAATGTGCTCTTCAAGCGCTCCCACGACGATTTCGGCGTAGCAAGCATGGACTTTGCACGCCATGAGGGTGAAGTCATCGTAACTGCACATCGTTCTGGTCGGGCTGAACTGCAATTATTGAAAGTGATCGGCAGCTCTTTTACGCGTTTTGTACACGATGACTATACTACTCTACCGGAACGTGTGGATCGCCCCTTATTTATTTATCTTGATGTATACTGGCAATATCAGGATATACCGGCTATGCAGGAGCGCTATATTCCTTCTGAGCAGGTACGTGACGTAGTACAGGCTGTCTTTCATGAATTTGTCAGTGAGTCTATTCAACAACTCGTCTATGAGATGGGGCAGCGTCTGTTAGAGCGTTTTCCACAAATGTCTAGCGTGTCATTTGATGCTCAGAATCGTACCAAAGATCCCTTCGTGGTTTCCGAAACGCAGCCACAGATCAAGGTCTATAGTGATCCATTCCCCGCCTATGGCTCGATTCGCCTGACAGTAAATAGAGAGGCGTAGGGGCAGGACAACCACAAGGGATTGCCCCTACAATGGACGGGGGTAACCTGCGATGAGCATTCGTACCATTGTAGGGGGCGATCCCTTGTGGTTGCCCTGGGAGCTTAAGATATGGGGCGTCTCACTACACACGTCTTGGATACGGCACACGGTCGTCCTGCTGCCTCTATGGCGATTACATTATGGAAGATTGAGCCACAGACTGATCAGCGTCAGCTCTTGAAGACCGTGCGTACCAACGCCGATGGCAGAACGGCAAGACCGCTACTTGTTGATGAAGAGATGACAATGGGGGTCTACGAATTAGTCTTTGCAGTCGGGGCATACTTTGTCGAGCAAGGGGTGGTGAGTGCTACTATACCATTTCTCGATCAGGTGCCAGTACGCTTTGGCATTGCCGATCCCACTGCCCATTATCACGTGCCATTGCTTACCTCACCCTGGTCTTATAGTACATACAGAGGGAGCTAGCATGAGTGACAAGCATTCCGCTCGCATAGTAATGGAGCGTTGTGATATTCTGGGAACCTTTAGTGAAGAGTCAGGACGGTTAACGAGACGTTTCGCTACGCCGCCCATGAAGCAAGTTAATGAAACTGTTGGCGCATGGATGCGTGCAACAGGTATGACAGTACATGTAGACGCAATCGGCAATCTCGTCGGGCGTTATGAAGCTGCGGAGCCTGGTGCCCGAACACTCCTGCTTGGCTCGCATCTCGATACGGTCCCCAACGCAGGAAAATATGACGGGCCGTTGGGCGTCATGGTCGCATTAGCCTGTATCGAACGTTTGCAGATGCGTGGGGAACGCTTGCCCTTTGCCATTGAAGTGCTGGGTTTTGCTGATGAGGAGGGATTGCGTTATCGTTGTGCCTACCTGGGGAGCAGCGTCGTGGCCGGAACGTTTCCTGCGCAGCTTTTGGAGCTTTCAGATAGCGATGGCATGACAATGGCCGAAGCCATCCGCGATTTTGGGGGTGATCCAGCGGCATTAGCAACTGCCAAGCGGGAGCGCAATGATATTCTAGGCTATTGCGAAGTGCATATCGAGCAAGGCCCGGTCCTTGAAGCGAATGATATACCCGTCGGTGTTGTCTCGGCCATTGCAGGGCAGAGCCGTCTGGCTGCTAATTTTACTGGTGAGGCCGGACACGCGGGAACCGTTCCCATGGTATTGCGCCGTGATGCTTTATGTGCAGCGGCAGAGTTTGCGCTGCTCGTCGAGTCGTATGCTCGTAGTGTGCCTGGCTTGGTAGCCACGGTTGGTCAGTTAGTGGTACAGCCGGGGGCGAGCAATGTCATTCCCGATGACGTTATGCTGAGTGTGGATGTGCGGCATCAGGATGATGCTATACGCGAGCGAGCGTGTCAGTGGTTCCGGCACCAGACACAACGTATCGCTCAGGAACGGCAACTGACGGCAGATTGGCAGGTGCGGCAGGAACGTTGCACCGTGTCTTGCGCACCTGGCCTCCAGGATATGCTAGCGCAAGGCATCGAAGAACAAGGCTATCCAGTGCATGTTTTATCAAGTGGAGCAGGTCATGATGGTGTCATGCTGTCCGTAATTACGGAGATTGCCCTGCTTTTTGTGCGTTGCTACAAAGGTATTAGCCACCACCCGACCGAGTCGGTAATGGAGGATGATGTGGCGGTGGCAATTGAGGTACTGGAACGATTTTTGTTGTTGTTAGCTGATGAGGAGGGGAGAAGGAGGTTTTAGAGGCAATAGTAAGTGTATGCGAATGTTGGCAAGGTAGGTGTTGTTATCCCCCGCTTAGGGCAATCATCAGAGATTACTCTGGGCGGGGCGGGTACTTATTTCAGCAGTATTGACCGCAAGGTGTTGCTCTTATGCATGACGGCGAGATTTAACCGATATATGGTTGTGTTCTGTGCTCCAAATAGTGCTGAATGCGCAAGCGTATCGACGGATGCATATTGAGATATTCAATGTCTTCTGGAGCAAAGAAGCCGACTTCAAAAGACTCATCACTGACGAGTATTTTCCCACCTATGAGCTTACAAGCAAAACACAAGGAGAACTGTTGACGTACCTCGCCGTCTGAGAAAGCCACAACATGGTTCGGGTTAGTATAGATGCCCACGATGGACTCAGGGATGACATCCAATCCTGTCTCTTCTTTGGTCTCACGCACTGCTGTCTCAGCAATAGTTTCCCCTACTTCCATCGTGCCACCAGGCAATGCCCATAACTCATTATCACTGCGCCGCTGCAAGAGTATTTTCCCTTCATCATTCACAACCATGGCTGATGCCGCAGGAACAATCTTTGTTGGCTTCGGTGCATTTGGGTCGTTAAAATAGTCGATACGGACCATACTACTCCTTACTTTTGTTCAAAAACTGTCTTTCACTCAGGTATAGGCTTTGTCGTCGCCCACACAGCCTCAAAATGTTGTGCAAAGTTGGTAAAGACCCCTAGACCTAAATCGCGTAAATGAAGCAGTGGGGCTTTATAGCCATGTAAACCATACATATGAGGGGTTACAAGCATCTCTTCATCCCCACGGAAGAGAGAATTGTAGAGAATTGTTGAATGATAATGTATCTCTATCCCATTTATTTGACGAAGAGTACGGTAATGATATAAGCAGTTGCGAATACGTCCAGGCAGTGTCCCACCTAACCCTTCCTCATCATCACGTAATCTTACGGCTTCACATTCAGGGTCAGCTAAGGCAATACGGATCTTACAGCCATGAGCTGCTTTCTCTTTCAGCAACTCTGCTAAACCTGCATGTTGCTCAGGAATAAAGAGCATCGCATTGGCTAGCATGTCTATCTGTCTATTAGCTTGTGCGAACAGTTGCCACCATACACTAGGGGGTGCATCACAACGATGAGCATAGGAGAGGACAATTTCCGATGTATTATTGGTAGGGATTGTCTCTGAAGGCCATATGTCATACTCGCTGACATCCAATAATTTCGCGACTTTCCAGCGGTGCCGAGCATGTGGAACCCGTCCTTTGAGCCAACGCTGAACTGTTTTAGGATCGACATTCGTAGACCTAGTAATAGTATCGATGTCAATATGAGCTGCTATCATTGCATTTCTTAAACGTTCGTTCACTCTCTTTTCTCTCCACCTTCTAACTTTAAAAGGACGTTTCAAGTATAACATAAAACGTCCTGAAAGGTCCTTGTGTGTAGTTTAAAAGTCTCGTTCACTGAAGTATCATATCTTTAGTTCAGTTGGAAACTAAGTCACCTTTTAGCCAAATTGGGTCCATCCCATTGTTACCAAGTACTCCTGTCAACAGGATTTATTGACGACTATTCGTCAGCACATACATAAGTCAGACTTCATTGAGAGGTAAAGAGAGGATACTTCATAAAATACAATGAAAAGAGGTTTATGTAGCGTTATCTCATTACGATTTTATTTTCCAGTAAGGCATATATAAGATTACTTAACTAATGTTAGATGTTAAATACACACTTTGATTTTCAAAGGCAAGGAGAAACCATGCCATATAGTGATTTCACGAAAAGCCCGCTCTATCGACTCAGGTTTACTTATCACTATGATCTTCCTCAGTTGATACGCGCAACGGATCTGCTACACGTGAGCGATCTTCATCTTAATCCCTTCGACCGTGCACTCTATGGCCTGCCCATTCCACGTGTGTGTGCAGACAAGATTCTGCTGGGATTAAAGAACCTGACAGGCAAAGATTTTACTTACGAAGAAGCTGGCATTGTGTTAGAAGATGAGTCACTGCCAACCTTGCGGCAGGTAGTCGAACGGCATCATCTCACGCTGCAAGCCTTGGCCTCACACGCCGGGGTCCCGCTTGTCATTGTCCAGCGTATTGATGAGAGGCGAGAGGGGGCACAAAACGATCTACGTAAGGTGCTTACTTCCCTTCGTACACTCACAGGCACATCATACACTCCTTGTGAAAATATGTGTGGTTTTTTCTATCTCAAGGAGAGATACTATGAGAACGTCTGAGCAGTCTTTGCAAGACCATCAGCAGGAATTCACTCCGGTCCTTGGTTCTGAAGACGGGGTTGCAGTTCATGCACTCAAAAGCACTGAGGAGCCAGAGTCATGAGTACCATTTTTTCACAGACCACTCCATTAGTGCCCCTCATAGATGCTACGATTCGTGTCTTGAGCCTCAAAGGTAGAACCACAAAGAAGACCAGCAGGTATATTACGGCTGAACTGCTGGAATTTCATCCTGATCTCAGAGAAAGGCATAGATGTATCTTCCGCAGTTATGCTTACGTCAAGCCACATCCAGAGCTGCTCTTGCCTGAACATGCCCATCTCTATCAGCCGTGTGGAGAAGGCTATTTAGGAGAGCTATACCTACGTGTTAATGAACTGTATATTCATGACGAAGATGTGCGAGAAATGCTTACTTGGTGTAAGATACATGCATTAGCCCCCTTGATTGTTCATGCGTATCCACTAGCGTATCCGATCTTCCATGCGGGATACAGGTGACAATCGTCAAGAGTTGCTAGGCATGGCTCAACCCCATCAGAACCGTCACCGAAGAAGCTCTCCATGACTACAAAGCTCAAGAGAGAAAATATGGCGAAGGATCACGGAGCAGCCAACTAGCTGGGAATACACGCTTGATAGGGTTCATTTCCAGCTAGTTGGCTACTCTCTACTACCAGTGAGACAGGAGACACTGAAACTATGGCAGAGAACAAGTATAATCTGACGGGTGTGCATCACGTAGCAATGGACGAAGTCGTCGGCGGATGGCATGTGCGGGGCGAGAAAGAAGGAGGGTGGGCCTCGGTCATCGTGGATTTCCGTAAGGATCAGGAGGAACAAGCACGAGCACTGGCGGTAGAGTGGTGCAACCAACTGGGCTTGGAGCCTCACCTTCGCCTAACTTTTGGTGTGCAGACCGAATGACGTGCATTGAGCAATTCATGGAGAGTGCCGTCACAGAGTTTATGGAGCAATCCATACGCGTTGAAGGAGAAGGACCCATACCGAAAGTCGTTCGGCTTATCTGTGATCTTATCGTCGATGAGGCGAAAAGGAAGAAAGCCGGAAAGATCCAACTCACAACTGAGGAATTGGTAGTTTTTCGGCAAGCAGGGGTTAGAGAGGGAAGGATTACGACAACACATTGGCTTGCTCCCTGTTCCTGGGCTGTTAGAGGTAACGTGTTCTGCTAAATTAGGTACCTTATGTTGGGCTGCTCGCTTTACCATGTGGACCTGTTGTTCACTCTCTTGAGAGTACTGATAACAAAGCGCCTCTCATAAATCGAGTGTGCAAGTGTATAATGATGAGGACATCTTTGGAGAGCATCAACGATGCGTGTCTGGATACACAAGCAGATAAAATGTTAGCTTTTTCCTCTTGAAGAGCAGGAGTACCCATGAGCAACTACGACCTGATCATACGCAACACCACCTTAGTTACCGCAAAAACCATAAGCAACGTTGATATCGCCATCGCCGATGGCATAATTGTTGAGGTTGGTGCTCAGCTGGCAGGCACGAGTAAGGAAGAGCTAGATGCAACAGGACTACACACCTTACCCGGCGTCATCGATGCGCACGTCCATTTCAACGAACCTGGCCGCACGCACTGGGAAGGCTTCGCCAGCGGAACGCGCGCCCTCGCCGCCGCAGGAACAACTACCTGCTGCGAGATGCCACTGAACGCCTCACCTCCCACACTAGACGCCGCCAGCTTTCAGCTCAAAGCTCGTGCAGCTCAAGTCTCCTCCATGGTCGATTTTGCGCTATGGGGAGGATTGGTACCCAGCAACCTTGCACAACTGGATGAGCTGGCGGCATGCGGCGTTATCGGCTTCAAAGCCTTTATGAGCAATAGTGGCATCGCAGATTTTCAGTCCGTTGACGACCTAACGCTGTATGAAGGTATGCTAAAGGCTGCAACATTAGGACGTATTGTGGCAGTCCATGCCGAGAACGATCAAATTACCAGTAGCCTGGCACGGCGCGCTATAGCACAGGGACGTACCGGGATACGCGATTACCTGAACTCGCGTCCAGTGCTAGCCGAACTCGAAGCCATTGAGCGTGCTATCCTCTTTGCAAGCGAGACTGGCTGTTCCCTTCACATCGTGCACATCAGTACTGGAAGTGGTGTACGCCTTGTTGCTTTAGCGCGAGCACGCGGTATAGATGTAAGTTGCGAGACCTGCCCCCACTATCTAGTATTGACCGCAGAAGATATGGAGGAATTGGGGGCCATTGCGAAGTGTGCGCCCCCCTTGCGCTCTCACGAGGAACAGCACGCGCTCTGGCAACATCTCTTTGCGGGCAATATACCCATGGTTGCCTCCGATCATTCCCCAGCGCCTGCCGAGATGAAAAGCTCTGATAACTTCTTCCAGGTGTGGGGTGGCATCTCCGGTTGCCAGTCCCTGTTACAACTCATGCTCACTGCTGGCTATGAGCAGCGTCATCTGCCACTCACTACCATTGTCTTGCTCACCTCCGAGTATGTCGCTCGGCGCTTTGGCTTATTCCCCGCCAAGGGCCAGATTGCTGTTGGGGCGGATGCCGATATGGTGCTGGTTGATCTACGGGCGCAGAGTGTCTTGCGGGCCGAGGATCTGCATTATCGTCATCAACATAGCCCCTATGTGGGACGATCGTTGCGTGGGCGTATTGTGCGTACGTTTGTGCGGGGGGTGAGTGTGTTTGCTGATGGGATGTTTGCTGATGGGGGTGTTGGTCGCTTGTGCAAACCTCAGCGGGCCAGGGCACCCATAAAGGATGCCCAATACGCATCAACCTAAGCCGGGGGTCCAGGGGGCTTCGCCCCCTGGCGGGGTTTGGGGTGTCCCCAAGCTCTCCCTTTCACTCCTCTCGCCGCCTGCGGCGGCGAAGAAAAGAGGTTTTTGGGGACACCCCAAACCCCGTCAAAGGGCTTGTAGCCCTTTGCAATCCTGCTGTCAAGCGTTAGGTTGATGCATATTGGACATCCCTTGTGGGTGCCCTACCTGTCGTTCCACAACTCGTGCTATCTCTTCTGCAACTTGAGCGAACGCTACCTCAGGATTTGACCAGGTAGTGATCGGTCTCTTGTTTCTCGGTACAATTGGTAAATTACCCAAAAACGTAGTTTGCCAGTGCGCTGTAGGACGCAGGAGCACGGGAATGACGACAGTTTCGTGCATACTCCCTTGTTCCAACATATGAATAATGTCATATTGTGATGCGAGAAAGTCTGGGCTGATAAAAAGCACAATAATATGTGCCTGCTGAAGGTGCTTTGCCACTTCTTGCTTGACGTTCTTGCCAAGCTCGCTGATGCCTATGTGCCAATTAGTAATCAGGTTGTTGTGCCTGAGCACTGCCAGCTGGTGGTCTAGCCTCTTGACGAGTACTTCGTCCTCTGGAGCATACGCGAAGAAGATGCTCACAGGATCGTCTATGGAAGATGCTACTGGTGGTCGCTCTGGTGGTGCTGGTGGCTGCTTCGGGCCATAAGACTGAATAGTGGCCTCGACAGAATGACTTCTCTTAGCAATCTGTGATGCCATGCGGTTCAGGGTTGCTTTATTCCTGGTTATAGAGGCGTCTCTGCCACTCTCCCATATCTCATAGCGGTGACGATCAACGGGGGGGATAGAAAGCAGGATTGGCTGTGAAGTAATATTGTGAGCTTGCTCGTTGTATACAATCGTGACTTGTAATCGGTACCAAGTATAGACAACGGTAGGATCGTCCGTACGCTGATTAAGAACCAATTGGAAACGATCACTTTCTTCTGGCCGTAAAAGGTGCGATATTTTTATTACCTGTTCCTGGCCAAGTGACCGTGGTGAAAGTACCACACCATAATAAGTTTGTGTTACTGCGTTGAAGGATCTTACCTGATCGTCATTAACATCGAAAAATTCTCCCACGTCGAGGATCGTTATTTTTGCCGCCATGGGTAGGGCAACCTTGGAGCCTGCATTATAGAGCGTGATGTCTAAAACTGGCTTTTTATCCTCTTCATGGATAAAGATATCGACCAGCCGCAAATTCCTCTCTTCCATAGTAAAAATTACCTCCTGTATCCGGTGTTCGACGATGCCTGAGTCATAGTATCAATAATGAAACCGCCAATAAAGCCCACTATCCCACCTGTAAGCAGACTAGCCCACAACGCGAATGGCGTGTTTGGGAACAGTGTACAGAGGAGCGCGACGACCAGCCCGCAAATAAACAGGGTTCTCCATCGCCACCAGGGAGAAAGTGTTTTTTGCTGTACATTACTATCCTGCGCAACTTTTGCATGTTTACTAAGAGTAATGGTCGAAAACCAGGCAATGCCTGCACAGAGAGGTGGCACTACAACAAGCAATAGCCACCAAGCACTGGGGTTGCTCATCATATTTGCCATCAGGATAGCTAGTAAGACCCAACCAGTGAGGCCAGCGCCCACGGCCAAAACAAAACGTTCCGCCAGGCTTCTGCGCAAGATCATACTTTGCCAGATAGTTGGATAAATGGAACCCTCGACGACAAGCGCAGGCGGGCCGCTTGCGCCAGGTATCGAGCTATAGTCGAGAGGGAAGGCGACTGAAAAAGGTTTGCCCGTAGCAAACGTGCTGGTGTTAATAGACAGCATGAGAGTCTCATTATTATGGAAAAGGGCCGGTTTGGCATCGGCTATGACAGATGGTGCTGCAATATGTGCACTCAGTGGAATCTGCTCTTCGTCGCCAGCATTTTTCGCCAATACCTTTATACTGATCAGCTCACCACGTTTATGGGCACCGACCAGGATGGGCTTGCCCGGCGCAATGTTCGGCTCAAAAACGGCCCGTGGTGGGCGCGCTTGCACATGAAAATGGACATGCAGAGGAATTTTAACGGGTGGATTAAAATTTTCAAGGTTTAGCAATAACTCTGTAGTGTAATCTGCATATGGCTTCAGTTGTCCTACGTTGAAAAACACCTTGAATGTTTTCTCTGTTGCACCAATGGCGGGATCAGTATCAACTGGCATTAAGGCGAACCTTGTGCTTGTTGCCCCGTCTGGAAATCTGATCCAGGTTTCGTTGGTTTCTATGGTGCCAAAAGCGCAGCCGCGTATGCCTTCGTGGGCGAGTACCAGCTCCACCGGGACAACGCGCTCTGGCAGCAATTCTCCCAGGTGGAAGACGTAAGCCCTGCCGTTGAAGTACGCATCTTGCACAACGATGTGTGGCCGTTCTATATCGGGATGCAGGATCTCAATACAGCGCTCTATGCCCTCATTGACATCTATCGCTGAACTATCTTTAGTCGAAACACTTTGGATAATATGTTCTATATGTGATGCAAGCCGCTGGCGGTCGGCGGCGAAGGTGAGATAGCCGACCAGCACATGAGTATCTTGTGAGGCACTTTTTATCCAGCCAACGGTCCTGGCCCAATCGGTGTCTAGCTTGAGGGCGATCTGGCGCAGTGTCAAAGCAGGCGTCTCGGTGTCGTACCCATCGTATGGATCGAAGAAGAAGGGTTGCGGTTGTTCGTCATCTAAGCCCTCATCGTCTGCCAATTCTGATGGGGACGCAGGCTGCTTTGCTGCGGCCAGACGTTGGTCATATTCCATGCGTGTGGCCCGCTTCGTCAGCAGATGTAGTTTAATGGCTGGTACATCCTCGTTGAGCGCACGACGGGCGGCATTCATTTGTAGAGGATCGCCCAATCTCTCCTGTAATGTCGTCTGATACGCGGCGAGCGCTTGCTCTATTACCGCCTGGGATGCATCCGCAGGTACCCCAAGTAGCTCATAGTAATCCTTCACAATTATCCCCTTCCTGGTACCTTCAATAGTCCGTCGAAACGTGCGCGT
>VBJK01000239.1 GCA_005879655.1 Chloroflexota bacterium
AGAAGTTGTTTCTGGTCTTGGTTTTCATGAAGGAACAGGTGGCCTCCGGGTAACATGTGAAACTTGAATGGACCCTGTGTTAATTCCTGCCATGCACGCATTTCAGATGCAGTGACTTTATCGTCCATTGTGCCATGTATTGCTGTGATAGGTACATCAAAGAGCACTGTATCTCCCCTCTCGTAATCTCTGATCATGCGCAACTCTGCCAGTCCGGTCGGTAAGAAAAGTTGGAGCAATTGCGGGCTTGCGTCCGGTGCTGATTGCAATTCTGGACTTGTGCTCACTATTGCATTAGTCACAGCAAGCATTTCTTCCATTTTTTCCGGTACGCTTGGGGAAAGACTCTCCGGGTCAGGAATATCATCGTATCCTCTCTCTTTCAACTTTTCTCTGACTAACGACACAATCGGGTTAGGCAGAATCGTTGGCGACGAATAGGCACCAACGAAGAGATGCCTTGGCTTATTGTCTATCTCGCTCCAAAGCTTATAGGCCAGCCGATAGGCCAGAAATGCACCCGCACTATGCCCGTAAAAGGCATACGGACAATCAAGCTCTGGAAGCAGTACTTGCTTCAATATCTCGGTCGCTCTCTCGATATTAGTAAAGGCCTTTTCTTTCACGCGGTTTTCTTTTCCGGGAAGCTGAACAGGACAGACTTCTATCTCATCCGGGAGCCTTGCTTGCCACCCGCGATACAATGAAGCTCCGCCACTATAGCCGTATGGGAAGCAAAATAGTTTGACTCTCGCTTGTGCATTTGACTTGCGGTGCAGAATCCATGCGCGAATGTCCGTCTGATAGGCGGGTATAGGAGTCGCCCTGATCTTACGTTCCGTTTGAGATGGTTTGATCGCAAGAAGCGGAATGATCGACTCTGTTAATTCACGGATGCCCGGTCCGACAATCAAGAGCTCTATTGGTAGGCAGATACCTAGCTCTTCTTCGAGGCGACGCTTAGCCTCCATACCCACGATTGAATCCATGCCCATATCCAGCAGGGCTTCATCTAGCCGCAAATCGTTTACTTCTACGCTCAGAATTGTGGCAAATACCTGTTGTAAGTAATCATTCAGACAATCTTGCCACTGATCCTGACTTGAATCCCTTAATATGCGTATGATTTGCGAGTCGCTTTTTTGCTCTTTTGTATTTTCAGACGCTTGCAAATAGCTCCTCAAAGCGTCCTCTCGCTCCTTGTTCAGCCCCTTCATGACACCACTGCCAATCTGCGCTATCATCGTGCCATTCTCATCAAACAGACGGAAGCTCCCTTTCAGTTGGCTACCTGTTTGTGGACCATCTTGCAGCACCACGTGACACCAGAATGCCTGATCCACAGGCTGGTTCTCGCAGATAAAGTCCTCCCATTTTGTCACCATATATCTCATATTCTTCTTCGTGCTTCTGGATAAAGGAGCATGAAACAATTGTGCGCAGGCCTCAAACACCCCAGGATGGACTCCCATTGCATATTCCTGGGAAGTTTTCAAGCTGCGAGGCATTCTCAACCGTGCTAATGCCTCCCCTTCGCGGGACCAAACCTGTTCAATCCATTGGACACTCTCACCTAAAAAGAGGCCTCTTTCTTGAACCTGCTGATAAAATTCTGCCCCGGAATACTGATCAGTACAGCGACTGATGATCTCTGATCTCACATAGGCATCGACTGATCGACAAAGACCTGTGTTCTCCAGCAGAATTGTCCCCTGTACATGCTTATACCAGTTCTCATCGCCTTGCTGACTAAAAAAACTGAAATCCAGCTCGTCGCCCTTTTTTGTGTCGAGTGTTAAGGAGAGCGTTACAGTCCCGCTTTCGGGGAGCATGACTGCGGTGAGAAAATTGATGGTTTGAACACGAAATGCTGTTGTCCGATAGATGCTCTTTACTGCCCAACGGAGCATTTCTAGAAAGTACCCAACATGCAATACTCCATGCGTGTCTTTCACATCGGGAACGGCATCTAAACTCAGACAATACTCGACCTGTTTGGTTTTGATGGGAGAGTTGATGATCCTTCCATCAAGGGGGGAAGCCGCTATAGGCGTCAACTTAAGGGCCTGCCCCCGTCCCATGGGGGTACAGGGAGGCTCCCCTGTCGGGGTTTGGGGAGTCCCCAACAACCTTTTTTCCCCCGCGCCAGCCGGAGGCTGGCGCGAAAGAGGAGAAAAGTGGGGAGACCCCACACCCCCCAAAGGGGCCTGCTGCCCCTTTGAATCCCGCTGAGAAACCAAGCGACCCGTTGTGGTCTCACACCAAAAATAGTTTCTTTGGAATGGATAGGTTGGCAAAATCACTTTCCGTCTGCTGTCACCCTGCTCAAAACCCGACCAATTGATGTCTAATCCCAGGCAATACAGATTAGCTAGAGTATGCATTAAGGTTCTCCACGGATCACTCTCCGTAACAGAAGGAAAGTATTGTGCACCAGAATTGGTAAAAAGATCTTCTCGATCGTCTGCATCATCTCTTATACCTGTTTGTAGAAAATGGGCATATCCAAGCGAACGCAGAGACTCCATCCCTTTGCCCCTGTCCAATTCCCTGCTCAAAACCTGTTCCCAATACCTACTTGATAGTGCCTCTTGCTTTTCAACAGGTCGGCCAGTGCTCCCGCAGATGATCCGTATCAGCGGAGCATTGAGAGATTTCTTGCTATCTGCTTTTACCGGAACCTCCCAATGTTCTAAAAGAAAGCTGAGTGCTGTTTCCATCGTCATAATTCCAGCAGCACAGGCAGCAACCAATGCTCCGCTTTGGCTCCCCAGAACTGCGCTGGGTCTGACTTCCCATGCCTCCCATACCTTCAACACGCTCAAGTGCGAGGCAAACGCAAGAACATCGCCCAGCCATCCGGCAATATTTTCGTCACGTATTCTCTCTCCTGATGCTCTTTTCTCTAACAAGGAAACATGGGTTAAGCGCTGTAATTGTTCGTCGCAGGAGCGGAAGGTTTGCTGGAAATGTGGCTGTGTTGCAAACAAGGATTGCGCCAGTTCTTGCTGGATTTTCCCCCGGATAAGAAAGGCGAGTTTGGGATGCGTGTGATCCCTGCCTTTTCCTTCAACCACGCCTTCACCTTTATTCCCTCGAAGATATGCAGCGATACTCTTTTTCATTTGTTCTGTGTTTTCAGCAAGAAAAGCTATGCGACGAGAAAATTGAGATCTCCCGCCATTCGCAGTAAAGCATATATCCTCTAGTTTCTCCTCGCTACTCTGGTCAAAGTAATTCCTGTATCTGGCTACGAGTTGAGATAAGGCCTTCTCATCCTTTGCGGAAAGGGCCAGAATATGCCAGGGCCGAACGTAAGAAGAAGGCGAAGAGGCCAGCGGGGTCTCTGGCCATTCTGAGACGATGACATGAGCATTGGTGCCACTAAAGCCAAACGCACTCACCCCTAACATGCGCTGCGTTCCCGTTGTTTCCCAGGGAACGACTTTTTGGGGAATCGTAGCCGGAATGTTTTCCAGACGAATTTTTGGATTGATGGTATGCAAATGCAAGTTTGGTGGAATTTGCTTGTGTTGTAAACATAAGACCGATTTAATGAGACCTGCTATACCTGCCGCAGCTTCCAGATGTCCGATATTACTTTTGACTGAACCGATGTAGAGCGGCTTCTCTCTCGTGTGCCCTTTTCCAAATACCTCCGTCAATGCCTGAAATTCGATGGGATCTCCTAAAGCGGTGCCCGTTCCATGAAGCTCCACATACCCAATATCTGCGGGAGAGACGTTTGCCACTTCGAGTGTTCTCTGGATCAAGGCTTTTTGAGCCTTTCCATTTGGCACGGTCAGCCCACTTCCAGGGCCATCTTGATTGACACCCGTTCCCCTGATGACAGCTAAAATGGGATCATTCTCGCGCAGGGCCTCAGAAAGCCTTTTTAATACCACTATTCCACAGCCCTCACCGCGCCCATAGCCGTCACCACTTGCATCAAACGTTTTACACCTGCCATCTGAGGCTAGCGCACGCAAGCTACAGAGAGGGAGAAATCCACCTGGCCCTAAGACTAAATTGACGCCGCCAGCCAGAGCTAAAGAGGATTCCCCTCTTTGTAAACTTTCACAAGCCAAGTGCACTGCGGTCAGTGATGACGAGCAGGCTGTATCAAGGGAAATCGATGGACCATGTACACCTAAAATGTAGGAAATTCTTCCAGAGGCAATATTTGACATAGCACCAGTTAACGAGTAGGGATTTACAGCGGCGTTTTCACGAGGCAAAAAAGTGTATTCGGAACCAATGATCCCGATAAATACACCAGTTTGCGTCCCTTTGAGTTGGCTGGCAGGGATGCCAGCCCGTTCGAGCGCTTCCCAGCTCACCTCCAAGAGCAATCGTTGTTGAGGGTCCATTTCAACCGCCTCTCGTGGCGATATACCAAAGAAGCGTGCATCAAAGTCGCCCACATTTGTCTGCAAAAACCCGGCCTCTTTGAGATACATTTTTCCGGCTACGTTTGGGTCTGGATCATAGAAGTCCTCGATATCGAATCTGTCCCGAGGAACCTCAATGACGCCATCGCCACCCTCCATTAAAAACCGCCAGAAAGTTTCAGGGTCATGGCATCCTCCTGGGAAACGGCATCCCATGCCAATGATGGCAATCGGCTCTCGCTCCCTTTTTTGCTGTTCCATTTCGGCTTTTAACCTTTTTATGATCGATAACGAGCTTCTTAGGAGTGATGCGTAATCTTCTTGTCCAATTTCTTTCAACATAATATCAAATCTCCTCAATCCTAGTGCAGAACCCCAAAACCTTTTGGGGAATGGGAGCATTTGGGGACATCCCAAACCCCGCCAGGGTGGCTTCGCCAAATGCCACCCCCAATCCCTACAACCTCTCGTGCAGAAGCACTAGCTTGACTATTTCTATTGTGTCGTCCATTCATCCCGCAAGGTTCTTAACTCATAAACAACATCTTCCAGCTTCATCGTCTGTACTTCTTCTTGCACATCCTCTGTAGTGAGAATGGCTAGTTCGTCCACGAGAAACGTTCCTTCCTGTTTTGAAGCATCAGTAGGATTTTGCTTTTCCAACTCAGAGAAAGGAATGCGTTTGACAATGTATTCAGATAAGTCTGAGATGTTCGGATAATCAAATACGGCTGTATCAGCAAGATCAATCAGAAAGATTTCTTCAAGCAAAACCCGAAATTGTTCAACCATAACCGATTCCATCCCCATATCAAAAAATCCCTGGTGAAGCTCCGGCACATCAGGAGGATTAAAAGCCAGTAATTTGGCCAGTACATCTTGCAGATACCTTTCAATCATTCCCAGGCGCTCACCTTCGAGGGCCTGACATAGCTGCTCTAGGAACATTGAACTTTCAGGGATCCGCGTAGGGGCAAGCCCTGCCCCTGCCCCTGCGGCTTTAGTTGGTGGCTCGAACGGTGTTTCTCCAATCCAGTAGCGCTCTTTTGAAAAAGGATATGTTGGCAAAGGCACCTTGGAAGGTCTCTCACTTTGATACAGGCTTTTCCAGTCGATCTGCCGACCGTGTGCCCAAAGTTTCGCCATTTTTTCCACCGTTCCTGGTGAAGTTCGGATGGTTTCGAGGTCATCGAGCGTTTCTTCCGTTCTGTGCTTTTTTTCTGCTGTGCTATACCCAATGTAGACTCCGTTTTTCTCACCAGCCGCTACTTGGTTGAGAAAGACCTCCAATTTCTCAATGATCTCCTCGACATCTCTCGCCGTAAACGCCAACCTGCACTGCATCGGGTCCCGACCGGCTTGCAACGTATAAGCCACATCTCTCAGCTTTGCCATTTCGCCAGCACCCTTCAGGCTTTTTTCCATGTACGCTTTCAGGAGTTGGGCAGCATCACGGAGATTCTGCTCTTTTTGAGCCGATAACACGATAATGACAGGTTCTTTATCCAGTTCCTCCTGAATATCTTTATCTTTTTCCGCTTGATATTCCTCTAGAATGATGTGTACATTCACCCCTCCTGCCCCAAATGAGCTTATCCCGGCACGTCGCGGGTACATTACCTCTTCACCATTCATATGAACTATAGGCTGCTTCCACTCTTCCAGATTTTGCTGAACAAAAAACGGCGTATTCTCAAAATCAATGTGAGGATTGAGCTTGCTCGTATGTAACAAAGATGGCACAAGCTTCTTGTGCTTCATCTGAAGCACGACTTTTGTCACCTGAGAAATGCCAGCCGCTGCCTCCAAATGGCCAATATTGGACTTGACTGAGCCAATGGCACAGTACTGTTTATCCGAGGTATCTAGCTTCCAGGCATCGCTGAGACCCGTAACTTCAATAGGGTCCCCTAGCTTGGTTCCGGTACCGTGGGCCTCAACATAACTAATAGTGCGTGGATGGACATGAGCCGTCTCTAGCGCTTTGCGAATGACTTCCGTCTGGGCAACCGGATTGGGCACGCTATAGCCAAACGTTTTGCCATCGTTATTGACTGCCGTTCCCTTAATCACGGCATAAATATGATCCCCATCAGCCATCGCGTCTCTCAGCGGTTTCAATAACACCGCTCCAACGCCTTCTCCCGGAACATATCCATCCCCATCCTGGCCAAACGAGCGGCAACGCCCATCACTTGAGGCGAACTGCGTCACACAGAGGGAAATATATTTACTTGGATGTAAAGAGAGATTGACCCCTCCCGCAATGGCCATTGCACATTCACCCCGTTTAATGCTCTCACAAGCTAGGTGAATGGCAAAAAGGGAGGAGGAGCAGGCAGTGTCCAGGGCAACGCTTGGCCCGCTCAGGTTGTAAATATAGGACACACGATTGGCGATGGAATAGGTTTGGGAATTGATCGGCACAACGTTTCCTTGCTCGTATTCCTTCACAAGATGTAACTGGTAATTATTATAGGTCACACCGGCAAAAACGCCAATATTCGCTCTGCCATCTCCCGCGCTCTCATCTCTCAACAGGTGCTTTGAATAACCAGCATCTTCAAAACACGCTGTGACGGTTTGTAGAAAAAGCCGTTCCTGCGGGTCCATAAAACGCGCTTCAAGAGGCGAAATATGAAAGAACGCTGGATCAAATGTGTCGATATCTCGCAAAAAGCCACCCCACTTACAATACATGCCACCCGTTTTGCCGCCAGTCTCATTATTTGGTTGGTAATACCTATGATAATCCCAGCGTTCTTGTGGAATCTCGATGATGCAATCTTTGCCTGATTCCAGGTTGTTCCAGAACGTATCGAGATCGGTGGATTGTGGATATTGCCCACTTATGCCAATGATGGCAATATCCTGTTCGAGAGGGTCTGGCGACCGCAAGGATCGAGACGGGGTAAGCCCGTCTTCTGCACATCTGCGTGGGGAAGATGGGAAAAGATGTGTAGACAAGGGGCTTGCCTCCGACCATGCTTCTACAGCATTTGCGGGTTGGTTAGCTTGCAGGAAGAGTGTGTGCAGCGTTTCTCCATGTTCTTTAAGAAAGTAGTGTGCCAGATCCTTAATACACTTGTATTGAAAGAACGTTGTGGAAGGAATTGTCCCAAACACTCCCTCAATCATTGTATGTAAGCGTGCAATGAGAATGGAGTCTAGCCCGTACTCATCAAATCCTGCCTCTCGGTCAAGCTTTTCTGGGCTGATTTTGAGAACAGTTGACAGGATGTTGACTAAATAAGAGATCGCGAATGCAAGGATTTCGTCAGGCTTGGTAACATCCGCATGGGAACGCTGGTCGGACAAATGCAAGGGATTCTGAGCCTGAGACGACTGGCTTAGCGCTGGAACGGTCGGAACCTCCCTGCTTCCACTCTCGGAGTGGCGTACGGGTATCCAATAGCTTTCTCTAGCAAAGGGATAGGTCGGCAAACTGACCCGCTGTGGCAGGGTGGAAGCAGTAGGGAGAGAGCTTGGCGTTTGTACGGCCCCTGCTGTAGAGAGAAGCTTCCAGTCGATGGTGATGCCTCTGACCCATGCCTGTGCAATCTTGTC
>VBJK01000191.1 GCA_005879655.1 Chloroflexota bacterium
GATCTAATGGAATATGATGAGCGCCATACGCGATAATCACAGCATCGAAACAGGCATCTTTGAGCAACAGGTACTGAGCAGGTTGTCGTAGAGAGGCTAAGCCGTACGACTGGGCTGCGGCAACCATATATTCTGAGAGATCGCTCGTCAAAATGCTAGGCATTGAGCTAGACGGTATGAGAGTGGACAATGCGCGAGCAAGTGTACCATCGCCTCCAAGAACGTCGAGAATTTTGTACTTTGGGGACAGGTTCGCCAAGTCGTGTCCCTGAGCAGCCAAAGTGAACACCTGTCGAATACCCACAATCCGAACCAGAGGGTTCTGTTGAGCACTCCTGTACAATTCTCCTCGCCCACCTTGCGCTACGGATTCAAAGTCGAAAACACGTGAGGTTGCCGCCGGAATGGATAGCGGACAATCATTTTCCATAATCCGTGTGAGGTCAATCGTGCTACACAGATCGGGCGAGAGTCGTCTAATGTGCTCGATCTGCTCCAGCAATTTGTGCCTGGAGGAAGATTGAAGGTCAGATTCTTTTATTACTTGTTCTGTATGGTTATGCATCATGATGAAGCTCCTTTGCTATCAATCTCTCGCAGGTCCCTTGCGTCTGATCAAGATAGGTTTTTAGCCTTTGGGCCAAAACCTGGATATGAGGTTTTCTAAGGATGCTGTAGTGATTTCCAGGGATCATCTGAAGCTCCACCCCCCCAATGGCCAATTCACTCCAGCCTCCTGTTGCATCCTGATGAACTTCTACGAGCCGCTCGTTGGCTCGCAAGAGGGTGACACGGTTAGGATAGGGCTGCGGTACATAACGTCGCGCAGCCCTGACGTTGGCCTTGAAGAGATGAAAAAGCCGACGGATATGCAGAAACCCTGCATCTGGCGGGATGACGTTGGCCAGCTTTGCCTGCTCCAAGACAGAGTATAATTGTTCGTCTGGCCCCAGTTGCCGCAGATCGTCGTACAATAGCGGCAGATCTCTTGTGAAAAGTCCCCCTAGATCCATGACAAACTCGACGAGTAACGTTACATCATCCTCGTCTGTCCCATCATAAGGTGAGATTGGTGCCCGACTGTCAAGCAAGGCAAGTAAAGCTACCTCATGTCCCTGTCGTCGCAGTTGTTGGGCCATTTCAAACGCTATAACTCCACCCAGGGACCAACCTCCCAGTAAGTATGGGCCTTGCGGCTGAAAGGCACGTACAGCTTCGATATAGCAGCTAGCAAGCTGCTCAATTTGTGTATCTTGCTCCCCTTCGCCGCTAATGCCTGGTGCTTGTAGACCGTACAATGGTTGATCCAAGCCTAGTGACCTTGCCAAATCAACATAGCAGAAAACAGTTCCGCCCGCTGGATGCACGAGAAAGAGCGGTCGCTTTGCACCCAGAGGCTGAATCTCTACTAAAGGGGTTGGGGAGGTAGAGGCAGGCTGCTGGCGTAAAATGCTCGCTAGAGCTTCAATTGTTGCTCCTGTATGCTGAAAGAGGATAGCTAGTGGAAGATCTCTCGCAAACTGCTTCTCAATGCGTGCCATGAGGCGTACAGCTAGCAAGGAATGACCCCCCAGGTCAA
This sequence comes from Chloroflexota bacterium, assembly GCA_005879655.1. The sequence goes on from VBJK01000191.1 coordinate 1,580, forward strand.
AGAAGTTATCTGTCACTCCCACGGGATGAATGTCCAGGATATCTTCCCAGATTTGCATAAGTTGCAGTTCCAGAAGATCACGAGGCGCGACAAGGGCTTCTTGTAGCTCAGGTCTTGTACCATCAGGTGCAGGCAATGCCTGCCGATCAAGCTTGCCATTGGGTGAGAGTGGCAGAGCTTGCAAGAGTACGAAGAGCGAAGGGATCATGTAAGCGGGCAACCTTTGCTGAAGGAAAGCGCGCAAGTGCTCAATGGTGGGGACATGGTCCTGACATACTGGCACCACATAGGCCACCAAACACTGCTCACCCGTTCTATCCTCCCGCACAATAACGGCTGTCTCTTGTACAAGCGGCGCTTGTTTAAGTACTGTCTCAATCTCTGCCAATTCAATACGAAACCCCCTAACCTTGACTTGCTGATCAAGACGCCCGACGAACTCAACGCTGCCGTCTGGCAGATAACACGCTAGGTCTCCTGTCTTATACAGGCGAGCACCTGGCTCAGCACTAAAAGGGTGGGGAATGAAGCGCTCAGCCGTCAACTCTGCACGGTTGATGTAGCCACGGGCTAAGGCTGTTCCAGCAATGTGCAATTCCCCGGCAATGCCCACTGGGACTGGCTGCAAGTGAGTATCCAACAGATAGATCTGCACGTTGGCGATGGGGCGACCAATGGGAACAGTCACGCGTCCACTGCCCGCTCGACAATCCCAGTAGGTTGTATGGATAGCCGCCTCGGTCGGACCGTACTGATTATACACGCTTGCCGTCAGACGGGCAGAGCACTGCTCCAGCACATCTTTTGACAGAACCTCACCACCACAGAAGATGCGCTCCAGGCTGCTACACCCCTCCAGATGCGGCTCTTGCAAGATCAGTTTCAACATGGAGGGGACAAAGTGGGCTATCGTGATCTGCTGTGTTGCCATTAAATGGACCAGCAAGGCAGGGTCACGTTGTCCCCCTGGCTCTACCAGAATGACTTGTGCTCCTGCCAGCAATGGCCAGAACAGCTCCCAGACGGACGCATCGAAGCTAAAGGAAGCTTCCAGTAGTAAGCGGTCTGTGCTTGCCAACGGATGAGTCGCCTGTTTGCAGAGTAAGCAGTTGCATACTGCCTGGTGTGTGTTCATGACTCCCCTGGGTTGGCCAGTAGAGCCGGAGGTGTAGATCACATAGGCGAGGTTCTCAGCTTTGACCTCACTCACAGGGTTCTCTTCGTTCTGCTGGCTGAGTGTCTGCGTGCAGGCATCCAGACAGACTGTCCTGGTATGATGGGCAGGGAACTGTGCCAGCAGTTCCTGTCGGGTCAGCAATACTGCAACTTGAGCGTCAGCCAGCATAAAGGAGAGCCGCTCCCTGGGATATGCGGGGTCCAGTGGGACATAAGCCCCACCTGCCTTGAGAATAGCAAGGATACCAATCACCAGTTGCGGACTCCGTTCCATACAGATCCCCACACGCACCTCTGGTCCTACCCCTAATGTCTGCAAGTAGTGAGCAAGCTGGTTGGCCCGCCGG
>VBJK01000240.1 GCA_005879655.1 Chloroflexota bacterium
TCACACGCTCTCATTCTGGGACTGGGACGGGTCCTGCACGACATTGCCCTGGGGTAATTTACCACGTTGTGCTCATGATGTCGCGGCGAAAACTGGTACGACCGATCTGTTCGTTGACAACTGGACGATTGGCTATACACCGAGCGCTGTAGTGGGAGTTTGGGCTGGCAACGCCAATAACGATCCGATGGAGAATAACCCGACTGGTATTACCGGTGCTGGTCCAATCTGGCATAGCATTATGGAGTATGTCAGTGGCCATTGCAATAGCGCTATTGATAACATTCCCTGTCCACCTCTGGATCGCAAGGCATTGGGGTTGACCACACAAAAAGATCAATTCGATCTTCCAGCTAACATCCACCAACAATGTGTCTCTGATGTAAATGGCCTGAAGGGGAACAGTAAAAACTGTGACTGGATCTTGGATGGGCAGGAACCTCAGCAAACCGGTATGCAAACTAGAAATAACAACAACGATCCCAACGCTAATAATAACAATGATCCCAACGGCAATAACAATAACAATGGCAACAACGGTAACGATGGTAACAATAACGGCAACAATGGTAACAATGGACAATAGCTGATAGCTCTGTTCAACAAGTCAACAAGCTACGGGCAAGCACAAGGGATTGCCCCGACAAAGGGACGCGCATCACAGGCCGCTTCGTTCCATTGCCGGGGCAATCCCTTGTGCTTGCCCCGACAGTGGCGTAAAAAAATTGAGGCGCACCCAACAAGTCCCCAACTCTTGACAATCTCCCCCTTTGAGTGCTATTCTGTACTTGCAGTCTCATGAGGAGAGTGCTAGCAATCATAGTTGACAAGTATTGTATCATCTGACATAGTATTGCCTTGATGTTGGACAGCGACGCCTACGTAAAGACCCTAATAAGGAATTGCACACACATCAGGATAATCGAGGATACCAAAAGACATGACACCACTGAGTCAGCGCAAACAGCAGATATTGCGTGCACTGGTTGAAGAATATATTCATACCGCCACGCCTGTTGCGTCGGAGACTCTTGTACGCAAGTATGAGCTAGGTTTCAGTTCTGCGACGGTACGCCACGAGTTGGCAGGTCTGGAAGAGGCAACATTGATTTACCAACCGCATACCTCGGCTGGACGGGTACCGACGGACTTGGGTTATCGTTACTTTGTTGAGCATCTGATGCAAGAATCGGCCCTACCACTTCACGAGCAAAGGCTGATTCGCCACCAGTTTTATCAGGTGCAAGACCAACTGGATCAGTGGGTGCGCCTGACTGCTTCAGTGATGGCGCGTCTGCTGCATAGTGCTGCTATTATGACACCACCACATTCCACCGAGGGGCGTCTGAAGCATTTTGAGGTGCTCTCAGTCACTGATCTCGCCGCGCATGTGGTGTTGGTATTAATAGACGGCACGGTGAAGCAACAGCGATTGTTATTAGAAGCTGCCATCCAGCAAGAAGAGTTAAGCGCGGTAGCCGCACGGTTGAACAGGTTATTCCAGGGAAAAAATGCGACCGAGATCGACCAAACACTCCGTACGCACGATATGTCGCACCTCGAAGAACTGATCGCCAATACTCTTGTGCGCATCTTGGAGCAGCATGGCGATCCGTTGGGCGATGTCTTCTATCGTGAGGGTGTCGTCAATATTCTGGAACAGCCAGAATATTCTCGAATGGGTCGAGAGGACGCACGTAACGAGCGCGTACGTCATGTGTTGGAGCTGCTAGAGCAGCAAAACCGTCTCTTACCCGCGCTAGCTTCACATTTACGCTCTGCTCAGTCCAACGGCGTGCAGGTCATTATTGGGGGTGAGAATGAGTGGGACGAAATGAAAGATGTGAGCTTGGTCGTCGCTCGTTACGGCCAGGAAGGAAAAGTGGGTGGTCTGCTGGGCGTGATTGGTCCCACTCGTATGCAGTACGACCGGGCAATTGCTGTAGTACGTTACATGACGGATGTCATGAACGAACTATTGGCCAAAGTCTACGAGCTATGAGTCACCATACACAGACTTTACAACTGATACATACATCGCGCATAAATATCAAACTCTGACAAGTTAAAAATAGACATTGTTGAGGAGGCAACTGTGCCAAAAGTTATCGGAATTGATCTTGGAACTACGAACTCTTGTGTTGCGGTCATGGAGGGCGGCGAGCCAGTCGTCATCCCTAATGCGGAGGGTGCACGTACGACACCTTCAATTGTGGCCATCAATAAAAGTGGTGAGCGTCTCGTTGGTGAAGTTGCGAAACGGCAGGCTATCACCAATCCTGAGAATACTGTCTATTCAATTAAGCGCTTCATGGGCCGCAAATACGATGATCCTGAGGTGGATCGCGATCGCCGCCTCGTGCCCTACAAAGTGGTGCGCGCCAGCAATGGTGATGCATGGGTAGAGGTTCAGGGTAAGCAGTATAGCCCCCCTGAAATCTCGGCGATGATCCTGCAAAAGCTCAAAGCCGATGCGGAAGCCTACCTCGGTGAGCGTGTCACGCAGGCTGTTATCACTGTCCCCGCTTACTTTAATGACGCACAGCGCCAGGCTACCCGCGATTGCGGTAAGATTGCTGGTCTGGAAGTGATGCGTATCATCAACGAGCCAACGGCTGCGTCACTGGCCTACGGACTGGACAAGAAAAAAGATGAGAAGATCGCTGTCTATGACCTGGGTGGTGGGACTTTCGATATCTCGATGCTAGAGCTGGGCGATGGCGTCTTTGAAGTGAAGAGCACGAATGGCGATACGCACCTGGGTGGTGATGACTTCGACCAGCGCATTATCGACTGGCTGGCTGATGAGTTCCGTAAGGAACAGGGCATTGACCTGCGCAATGATCGCATGGCGCTGCAGCGTTTGAAGGAAGCGGCAGAGCGAGCCAAGATCGAACTCTCTTCTTCCATGCAGACAGAAATCAACCTGCCCTTCATCTCGGCTGATGCCAGTGGCCCCAAGCACCTGGTAATGACCTTAACGAGGGCCACGCGCCCTCTCCGACGCAGCTCTGCGCCCCGGCGATATTAACGAAGTGGTACTGGTCGGTGGTCAGACCCGTATGCCCGCCGTGCAGACACTGGTACGCCGCATCTTTGACCGTGAGCCGCACCGGGGCGTCAATGCCGATGAAGTGGTGGCCATCGGTGCAGCCATTCAGGCAGGTGTTTTGACTGGTGACGTGAAGGATGTGCTCCTGCTGGATGTCACACCGCTTTCTCTCGGTATTGAGACCCTGGGTGGCGTCTTCACACGCTTGATCGAGCGCAACACGACCATTCCTACTCAGAAGAGCCAAGTCTTCTCTACCGCTAGCGATAGTCAGCCAAGTGTGGAGATCAATGTGCTGCAAGGTGAGCGCGAATTTGCCAAGGATAACCGCTCGCTCGGTAGCTTCATCCTGGATGGTATTCCACCTGCTCCCCGTGGCGTCCCACAGATCGAAGTGACCTTTGACATTGATGCTAACGGTATCGTTAACGTGTCGGCCCGCGATAAAGGAACCGGTCGTGAGCAAAAAATTACCATCGTAGCTTCCAGTGGTCTCTCCAAGGACCAGATTGACCGTATGGTACGCGATGCGGAAAGCCATGCCTCTGAGGACAAGCGCCGCAAGGAAGAAGTCGAGGAGCGCAACCTCGCCGATAGCGCCGCCTATCGCTGTGAGAAGAGTCTCGCAGAACTAGGTGATAAGGTGTCAGTTGACCAGAAAAGCGATCTAGAGGCCAAGATCGCTGATGTACGGGCTGCTCTCTCGACCGACGATATCAGTCGTATCAAAGCAGCGCGTGAAGCTCTGGAGCAAGCTTTCTACAAGGTTGGCGAGGCGGTCTATCGTCAGGGCGCTCCCGGCGGGACCAATCCTGACTTCAGTGGCGCTTCTTCTGCCGCTGGTGGGAGCCAGGGAGGCACTCGCGACGATACCATTGAGGGTGAATACAAAGAAATGTAATCATCTCTGTAAGGACGCCTACTAGCAGGCGTCCTTACAGGGCCACTGGCCTATAGTTCCTCTTGGCTATAGCCATTGCGTACCTCTTGTTTCATGTTGTAATCTTGTAAACTAATACAGACTTTAATTTCTCCTCATAGAGAGACAATCCGTCGCGGTTGTAGGGGCCAGTCGCTGGTTGCATCAAGCGAGTACTTGTGGAACCCTTGTCTCATATACGCCTGGCCGTCACGGGTATGCTTAAACTATAGAAGGTGAACATAAACAGTACATTCTTTGAATGAGAGAGTTGTTAAGCTAGCAGCGCGGATGAGATCGCGCCCTGTTTCTGGGATGAAGGACCGGTAAATGGCCGCAAATAAACGAGATTATTATGAAGTGCTGGGAGTATCGCGTACCGCGACGGATGAGGAGATTAAAAAAGCCTTCCGTCGTCTTGCCAAGCAATACCACCCGGATGCGAACAAAGAGCAGGGAGCGGAGGCCCGCTTTATCGAGATAAACGAATCGTATGAGGTTTTGAGCGATGCGCAAAAGCGCGCCGCCTATGATCGCTATGGCCATGCTGGCGTGGGCAACGGTATGGGAGGCGCGGGTTTCAGCGATCTTGGTGGCTTTAATAGCATCAATGATCTTTTCGAGACGTTTTTTGCTGGCGCTACGGGTACGTCTCGTCGTACGGGTACACAGCGCGGCGCAGATTTGCGCTATGAGTTGACGATTACTTTTGAAGAGGCTGTCTTTGGCTGTCAGAAAGAGATAGAGCTACCCCGTTGGGAGACATGTGCCCATTGTCGTGGTAATGGTGCGCAACCTGGTACCTCTACGTCGCGTTGTTCTGTCTGCCAGGGCACTGGTGAACTACGCCGTGTACAACAGTCGATCTTCGGTCAATTTGTCAATGTGACGATGTGTGAGCGTTGTCGAGGCGAGGGACGTGTCATTACTACGCCTTGTGAGAAATGTCGTGGGCAGGGCCGTGTACGCAATAACCGTCGTGTGGTTGTGAATATCCCTGCGGGTGTTGATGATGGCATCAATGTGCGCGTGACTGGTGAGGGTGAGGTGAGTTCGCGTGGTGGCACGCCCGGTAATCTCTACGTCGTACTCACGGTAAAGCCACACCCATTCTTCAAACGTCAGGGTAACGATATCATTTATGAGCTGCCAATCAGTTTCACACAGGCGGCTCTTGGCGACGAAGTTGAAGTTCCTACTGTCGATGGCAAATCAACGATGCTCAAAGTCCCTGCCGGTACACAGAGCGGTCGTTCTTTCCGACTCAAAGGTGTAGGAGTGCCTGTCGTGCATAGTAGCGCGCGCGGTGATCAACATGTGATTGTCAAAGTTGTAACACCTACCAACCTGACGCCTGAGCAGAGACACTTGCTTGAAGAACTCGCACGCCTCGAACGCGAACAAAACGAGCAAAACGATAAAAACATCTTCCGCAACCTCTTTGAGAAAACTAAAGATGTCTTTCAATAGACCCGCCTAGCGGGCAACCCGCGCAGGGCAAGCACAAGGGATTGCCCCTACAATGGTACGAATCAACTTGGCAAGCGTCATCGTAACCATTGTAGGGGCAATCCCTTGTGCTTGCCCTGCGAGCCGGAGGGGTGAACGCTATTGAAAGACTACGTCACGTTGCTCTGTGACTGGTGTTTTCCCTATCTTCAAGCCAAATTCAGCGGCTACGGCAAGATGGTCGCTGGCCTGATTACCTGCAACCCCATCGCCTTCTCTAATTTCATAGCACCCCTCCAAGCGCTGCGCTAGTAGCGGGTCGGCAAAGATGAAATCAATGCGACCAGCCGGTGCGGCAGCTGGACAGGTGAAGCCCCATGACTGTGGGTCCATGTGCCGGAAACAATCAACATAGTTGGCATCAAGCAACTTGCGAATGCTACCGCGTGGCGCATAGAGGGTTGCCATGGCGTCAAACAGCGTACATAACAATGCATTATCCGGTATGATACGTAACAGTGGCGTGAGAAAACGTAGCTTGGGCGGTACGACGAAATTGAGGCAAGGATTGCCGTCAAAGACTGGCAGTTGTTGCCGTTTTTTGTCCATGCCCACCAAGTAACGCAAGAGGAAGCTGGCCTTGAAGGGATCGCCAGGCGCAAGCGAGTTAAAATCGCCCATTATCAGATGCGGTTTCCGCTGTTCGCGTAAAGGAGCGGTAATACGTAAGATCTCCTCTACCTCACGCTGGCGCAATTCATTGCCTGCCCAGCCCTTATAAAATGCGGCATAAAGGTGTGTCACGAAGACCGTTAACTGTTGTCCATCACTCTCCTCTACGCACACCTCTAACAGGGGTTTATTGAGCAAACCTGGCCGAGGGTGGATTTTTGTATAGACAATGGGCAAGCGGGTGAGCAGGGCCATTTGATAATCGCTCGCATGAGCAATGGGGCCACCCATAATCAGCTGCATATCCAACTCTTCCGCAACCTCTTCCACAACGCGGGGCTGGTGTAGCAACTGCGGATGGGTCGCTTCGACAATGCCTACCAACTCTGGTTGAGCCGAACGAATAATGGCACTGATCTGTTTCGTTCGCTTTGCGCCGTTCTCTCGCAGGCTATAACCGCCCGCTAGGATATTATAAGAAACAATACGAGTCATGCCTATCTCTATTTTCCTTTTTTTTTGTATAAGTATTCAGTTTACAATATATCAAACGCGTAAAAAACTTTACAAGAAACAATGCGGAGTGAGCGCGCAAAGAGAGCATGGGCATGTTGCCACCCCGTAGCCACCACAGGGCACCGCAGGGCACGCACAAGGGATGCCCCTACAATGGTACGAAGATACCTCACAGGCCGATTCGTTGTCCATTGTAGGGGCATCCCTTGTGCGTGCCCTGCCGCGCTCGCTTCGCGTCAAATGGCTATTTCCAGGTTACTTTGTCCAGCAGGAACGCTGGCAAGTCGGCGATGGCGATACGCTCCTGCGTCATATTGTCGCGCTCGCGTACCGTGACCGTCTGGTCGCTTAGCGTCTGAAAATCGATGGTGACACAGTATGGAGTACCAATCTCATCCTGACGGCGATAGCGGCGACCAATATTCTGGATATCGTCGTATTGCACGACCATGATACGCCGCAACTGACGGTAGATCTCCTTTGCCGTTGTCACTAGCTCCTCTTTATTCTTCTGCAATGGCAGAACGGCAACTTTGACGGGAGCCAACCAAGGATGTAGATGCAACACAGTACGGTCATTGCCTTTGCCCATCGGGTCAGGCTGCACTTCGTACGCGTCGAGCAACAAGTTGAGGAAGGTACGATCAACACCACCAGAGGTCTCGACGATCCAGGGAGTATAGCGCTCCTTCGTGATGGGGTCCGTATAACTGAGATCCTGACCACTATACTGGCTATGCCGCGAGAGGTCCCAGTCCTGCCGCCAGTGAATGCCTTCCCACTCCTGCCAGCCCAGGATAGTACGATACTCTACATCGAATGCCTGTTTTGCATAGTGGGCCAGCTCATCAGCGGCATGCGCACGCATACGCAGACGATCCTTATGGTTCACAATACCCTTGTACCAGTTAAAGCGGAACTCCTTCCAGTACACGAACCACTGCTCCATTTCGCTGGGGTGCACAAAGAATTGCAGATCCCACTGCTCAAACTCACGCTGGCGGAACAGGAAATTACCAGGTGTCACCTCGTTGCGATAAGCCTTACCGATCTGGCAGATGCCGAAGGGAATCTGCATACGCGAGGATTTGAGTACGTTATCAAAGTCCAGGTAGATGTTCTGGCAAGCTTCACCGCGCAGGTAGGTCTTCATTTTATCGCCTTCGACCACACCCAGGTACGTTTCCATCAGCAGATTGAAGGTACGGGGTTCTGTCAGTTCGCCGCCACAGTTGGGACATTTGTTCTGAGCAAGATTTTCGGCTGGCAGGTGATCAACGCGGAAACGGCGTTTACACTTTTTGCAGTCAACGAGACGATCCACAAAGTTCTCGACGTGGCCGCTGGCCTCCCAGACACGAGGATGGGTAATCGTCGCGCCGTCGATCCCTACCACGTTCTCGTGCAGCTGCACCATCGACCACCACCAGTAACGCTTGATATTGTTGCGCAATTCGACACCTAGCGGACCAAAATCATAGATTCCCGCGACACCACCATAGATTTCGGAGTTAGGGTAGACAAAGCCGCGTCGTTTACACAGGGATACAATGTCATCGACGGGCACCAGAGGAGTGTCTTGCACTTCCTCTACTGTATTTTCTGTCTGTGTCATGAGTGGTTATCCTCCACAAAAAAAATGCCCCAGGCGTTCAATCCGCCCAGGGACGAATGTTGCTCGCGTTGGCCCAGGACCTCAACGTCTCATAGCAACAAGCGCGGTTCCACCCTGCTTCTTCACTCATGTGCAGTGAAGCCACTCATTAGAAAAACCAACTCCGAAGCGCCGTTCACCCATCGTAGATTGCCGACCTCACACCCTTCGTCGGTTCGCTGTTATCTCGCCCGGATTACTCCTCTTCTTCAACGTTGGCGACTATGCAACTTGTGTAAGCCATTATAACGGAGATTCCAGCAAGATGCAACGGGGCATATCTTCATGGAGTCACAGATTCTTTTGCATCCTGTGAATCCTGCTCCTGAGTCGTCGCAAAGCGTTTACCACCAAAACGCCACCAAAAGAGTACCACAGCCAGCAAGGAGCACAGCGCCGTCATCCAGAAAACCGGTATATAGCCCAGCTTGTGAATCATAACACCACCAGCTGGCGCAGCAACAGCCCAGGCTAGTTGGCCCGCGCCCAGATAGCTACTATTTGCCAGCCCTCGGCGCTCATTCGGGAGAACTTCCATGGAAAATGCCTGCCAGAGGCCAATTGGCAAGCCTGACATAAATTGACGCAGAGGGTGAAGAATGGCCACTAGCGGTACCGATATGGGCATGGCGATGCACAGCAAGAGAGGTATCGCCAGCAAGCGCGGTAGCAGAATAGCTGTTATCCGACCAACGCGCGTCACCAGCCACGGCGCTAACAATATGCCAACTGCGCTCATCAACTGAGCAATTCCATCAACAAGGCCAAACAACGCTGATGTCATGCCAACCTGCTGTACAAAAAAGAGACTAAAGTACGGGGAGAGCAGACCCGCACCAATGTTCGCTAGCATACTTACACTCGTGACCATAGCCAGAGGACTGAACAACACAGAACGCGCATTTTGCCAGAATCCTAAACTGGTTGTGTCTTGTTGTGTGACGGCTGCTTTGTTGCTTTTAAATCTCTTCAGCAGCGAAAGTAACATCTTCTTCGGCTCTGAGCGTAACAGATGTGATTGCTTTTCTACTACTCTTGCACCACTTGGACAATCATCAGTCATCAGCAAGAACGGAATAAAGGCTGGCAAAACAAAGATGATCGACAGGAGCAGGGTTATTTGATAGGAACGTGCCAATGACTCAGGGGCTAGTAACCAGGAGAGCTGAGGGAGCATGGCCCAGGAATGTTCGCGTAGCCAGAGTGGTAAAACCCCTCCAAACATTTCTCCCAGCACCGCTGTTACTAGACCCAATACAGTACCCATACCAAAGAGATGCACACGTTCATCAGGTGTACTATTTCTCGTCAGAAATGGACCATGTAATACCATTACGAATGCAGAGCCTATGCCTATGAAGAAAGCACTGACACACATCGAAGTAGCATCGCGCAAGAGGATATTTACCATGGCAGCGAGTATGAGCAATACCTTTGACCAGATCAGGATTGTTTTGCCGCTAAAGCGATCAACGCAGAGACCTGCGGGAACGAGAGTTATACCACTACCAACTATTACTGCCAGGATTAGCACACCGATAAAATCGGTACCATAGCCTAACGCAGAGAAATAAAGGGATTGTATGGTCAGGACCATACCACCTGCCAGACCAGCGATCACCATGGCAAGGAGATACAAACGAGCGTTTCGCTGAAATTGTTTGTATTGTCGTAAGTACCCTACAGCCCTTATCATATTGTACTATATCCTCCTTAATGGCATTATTGCTATTTACCTGACACGTGTTATATAACACGGCAATAGCTGAGTACATTTTGTTCGTTAATATACTTATTATACCTTATTATCATATAAAATAGGTTAGTAAAATATATACCAACATGTTATGATAAAAACATATGCTATATATATTAAACCATATTACTGCAAAATAGCGATGTCTTGTCGGGCTTGCACATCGCGTAAGTTCCAGTAGCCAGAAAAATCCTCGCTGTGCAGTTTGCCATACATGAGCCAATACAACTGCTCAAATGTTTGAGCTGTGACAAGACCACTCTTGTCTTCGTCTCTGTCATATCTGGATGAAATTCCAGCACAAGCAGGAACATATCTCATCCACAAACTAGGGTCAACAAAATAGCGTGGCAAAAGTTAACAACAGCGCTAGCCCAAGACAGACTGAACATGCTGCTTACAAGAGAGGTGGAAACCTTCTCTAACACTCTTTCTGTCAAATAAGAAATCACCCATTTAGCACAAGAAAGCGGAAAAACTACCCATGACAGACTTTATCCAAGTCACAACAACAGTAGATACCAAAGAAGGGGCACAAAAGATCGCAGAGATATTAGTGAAGAGTCGGCTTGCCGCATGTGTACACGTCTCTGGCCCGATCAGTAGCACTTACTGGTGGCAGGGCAAGCTGGAAGTTGCAGAAGAGTGGGTCTGTACCGCCAAGACGCGCAAAGAGCTGTACGGAGCATTGGAAAAAGCTCTGCAAACCGCTCATCCCTACGCTGTACCGGAAATTCTCGCCCTCCCCATTCTCGACGGCAGTCAGAGCTATCTGGATTGGCTGCTTGCAGAAACTACACGACAGTAGCTAACAAGCATCATGCAAATGG
>VBJK01000192.1 GCA_005879655.1 Chloroflexota bacterium
TTGACTTTAGGGCAAGTGGGAGATGTGAGAAGATATGCCCTGGCAGCCAACTGATAGGGCTTGCCTAAACGATATTTTCTCAGGAACATCTTTATGATAAGTAAATAAAGGTACATAGGCGAACTTATTTAGGTTTCATCTTCACTTAGAACTAGAACGTATCTTAGTCGATAGATGAAAGTCCCGTAGACTTAGGTACATTCATGAGAGCTAGGGCTGTCACGGGTTGACGAGTCATGGAACTAGTCTCAATGAATTAGTCTATAAACGTTCCAAGTCATAGAACCCATGATCCGGGGCATCGTCTGGTTCGGATAGACTTGCATCGAGCCTGCACGTCACTCCGGGAGTGAATACCTCTGTTCCAAGGTATTTGTGCTGAGACACTGCGTGGGCTGATGGATGTGGGGCCTGTCCCGGGCCGCTGCATTGAACGTGATTCCGCATCAGACCTCAGACCATTTGGTAGCCGAAGTGGCAACGGGAAACTTGAGGTCTGGTTTTCGGCGGGTGCAAGAATTAGTCCTTAGACTGTACGCACACACGTGGCACTGCACATGGAAGCTGTGATTTAATCAGTTCTTTAAGCCTTGTCTCCGAATGAGGTGAAACAAGGATTGATTGGTTGCAGTGGAAGTGTGTTTAATGTCAGTGGTGTGGCAAGACAGAATTTACTGGCCTAGCAGGGATAACCTGCCGGGATAGCTTCCCTATAGAGTGCCTATGAGCCGATCATATCCATCAAGTCTCTGGCCAGAGCGTATTGGGTCATAACATGAAGGTTGGGAGCCGTTCATGGACCAACGGATTGATCAAGTGCTGTAGGACATTATAGTTATTGATGCCCAAAATGGATCCGAGAGAAATGACCAAGTCCTAGGCATTAATCGGGGAACCGATGTAAAGGGACCGTACTTGTACAGCAACTGCTGATGAAAGGTTCACACGCCTGATGACTTCATCCTTTATCTATGTGTCCCTCTAGTAATGTTAGCTGGACGTGATCGAGGGATGTCTTAAGCTCTTCATGATTTGGGAGACCTAGAAGTGATTAATCGTGACATTGATCTTGCAACGGTTTGCATGCTTAAGGTCTAGATAATGAGTTATACCTAAAGGAGTCACACGCACAACCAGTTAACCAGTACACATGGAAGATAAGAAGTGATTAATTATTGTT
>VBJK01000241.1:0-28349 GCA_005879655.1 Chloroflexota bacterium
AAACTTTGGAAGCCAGAATCAGCCAAACTTTGGAAGCCAGAATCAGCCAAACTTTGGAGGCCAGAATCAGCCAAACTTTGGAGGCCAGAATCAGCCAAACTTTGGAAGCCAGAATCAGCCAAACTTTGGAGGCCAGAACCAGCCAAACTTTGCTGATCAGAATCAGCCAAACTTTGGAGGCCAGAATCAGCCAAACTTTGGTAGCCAGAATCAACCAAACTTTACTGATCAGAATCAGCCGTTCTATGCAGGCCAGCCAATGCCGCCAGCCAAGACACCCAATCCAGCTTTCTTGCCGCCTGCTCAACAGCAGGGGTCCTCTATGGGGGTACGTCAGCGTTGGCAAAATGGACAGAACCAAGGCCAATTGTCGTTCAATCAAGACCAGATGCCTTTTCAGAATAATGGCTAATCTGGGTTAGTTGCTAGTTAGTGTTACGTGGCCTGGCATATCTTTTGCGCTATCCAGCCTGTAGCACTAACTAAGCTAAGTGGGTATGCGCAACATGTCGAATGCATTTGATAAACTATCATTCCTCGATTCGTTTATCGAAGAGGTGAATAGTTATTTGCCGGAAATCGAGACGAACCTTGAGCGACTGGCACAGTCACCTGGCGACATGGATGCTCTTGAAGAAACCTATCGCCGTACTCATACTATCGGCGGTTCTGCTTCCATGATGGACTTTCCTGGTCTGGCACATGTAGCCCATGGTATGGAAGATATTTTAGGTGATGCATTAGATGGTTTAGTGACTGTCGATCAACCAACGCTTGGCCTTTTGGGTCGTTCATTGGGTCGCTTGCATCAACTCCTTGAGGGTATCCGTGGTAGCGTCAGCGACGAAGCAGTGATTGCTGAAGATGATGAAGACTATACTCGCTACCGCGCTCTGATGGATGCCACGGCGCAGGGTGTATCTTCTGTTAATCCTGCTGAAGTGGCAAGTAATGGACAAATAGCTGAGGCTATGCCTTCTCCTCTATCACAATCGTTTGATTTCTCTGCTCCCCCATCTACTATGCCATCTTTTGATGAGGTATTAGCATCTTTTCGTACTCCATCGTTAGCTTCGGGGGGAGATGTTGCATGGCCAGAGGAGGAGCCTATCCCTGTCTCACGCGTTGAACAAACGGTTCCTCTTCAAAAAACAGTTCCTAGTGAGCCTGAAGTCGTGAAGCAGCCGTATGGGGAACAGTTGACTCCACCTAGTGCTCTGGATGCATTAGTTGCTTCTACACGGCAGAATGCTTCTTTTTATACTTCTCCGCCTTCAGATGTACCAAAGATCTCAGAGCCGGAACCGTCTCTTCCTCTTCCTGTAGCTCCTGTTGCTGACCAACGGGTCGCACACACCCGCGAACTCACTCCTGCTATCCAGCCTCCTGTAGAGATAGATTTGCGGACTGAAGAGGATGTTTTCCAACTGCCTGCTGCTTATGATGATATGCACAGAGAAACACAGGTTTTGGAAGAGCAAGCTGCATCTTTGAAGGGGCTTGTCTCACAGTTACGTTCCGCTATGTCGGTCATCGAAGCTCAACGTAGTGAGTTTAAGGGTTTCTTGGACGGCTCCAAAGATGCTCTAGACCGTATGGAGGATTGGGCTGGTCGGGCTATGGGTCTCAATTTGCGCAATAGTTCTGAGCAGGTACGCCGCTATCTGCCACTCTCTGTCATGTGGGTGTCAAATAGTAAGCTGAAGAAAGTACTCGATTTGCTTCATCAGATCACGAGCGGTGTCACTGTCACTGATGAGCAGATAGAGCATGTGCTCCACCAGTTGCAGCATTCGATAGTCTCTTTTGGTGAAGCATTCACGCACTTGCAGACACAAGCGGCTTTCACTTTGCGACAGGAAGCTGGTTGGAGTTCCTGGCAAATGCAGGCTGAGCCGGATGCTAACGTATTGCGCGAACGAGTCACGTTTGAACGTGTAGGTGATTCTGCGGCTTTGCGTTCTGAGATAGAAACGACTTTGCGCGAAGAGATCCGTCGCGAGTACGAAGCACGTTCAATGACGCAGGCTATGCGTGCTGAGCTGGAGCAACAGATTCGGCAGGAGGTAATACAGGAGTTCGAGGCAAAGCGACTGGTGCAAGAGCATGTGGCTGGTGCTGGTGGTGATGAGGCTTATCAGGAGTTAGAACGCCGCCTGCGTAGCGAAATAGAGATTCAGGTGCGACAGGAGGTCTTAGACCAACTAGGTATAACTGGTAGTGATGTCTCAGTAGCTTTAGGACTTCCATCAGCTGCAACACCCAATAGGCCAATAACCTCCTCTGTGAATTTTGCTGAGCGTGCTCGTATGGCTGCTAGCCTGGGAGGTAATGTTCCGCTGGCTCCATCGCCTGCTACGCCAGCATCGGCAGCATTGTCGAAGCCGGTTGCCAGTGTATCGCCACAGCTAGCCAAGGCACAGCCGAAACCGGTTGCTCCAACAACGGCACCGCTAAAGAAGGAGAGTTCCGCTACAGCCTTTGCTGGTGACTTTGGTGAGGAGGCCGCTGAAATCTTCCGTCTGGAGGCAGAAGAGCATCTACAGACGATCAGCGTACGTGTGGCGGCTCTTGAGAAAGATCCTACCAATCGTGATCTTATCCAGGGCATTCGTCGCGCAACCCATACCCTCACGGGTGCAGCTGCTATGATGGGCTTTCGCGCTATCGCTGATCTGAGCCATATTTCAGAGGATCTGCTCGATAACATTATGGAAGGCTCGACTGCCATTTCACCCGCAGTTATCAGCATTATTCTTGATACCGCTGAGACGCTGGATGTGCTCATATCAGGCAAAGGTGCAACGCATATCACCGACGAATCAAGAGTACAGGTATTGCGTGAGCGCTTTACTGAGCTGTTAGGTGAGCAAGCTGTATCGCACAAAGCTCCTGAAGAAGAGCTTGATGAGGATACTGATATTATTGCCGATGTTGCTGCTGATAACGCCATGGTGTCAGCAGTGGTTTCCAGTGGGCAGTCCAACGATCCAGGTACACAGAAAAACACACGTGGCGATCTCAATGTACGTGTACGCCTCCAGAGGTTGGATGAATTGGTCAATCTCTTTGGTGAGATGCTAGTGAATCGTAGTATTCTGGAAGAGCGCGTTCAGCGCTTGATACGCCTTGTTTCTGATGTAGGTGTTAGTAGTGCCCGCTTACGAGAAGTTGGTCAGAAGCTAGAGAGCCGTTTTGAAGCGGCAACCTTGCCCAGTGGCCACTCTGTACAGGTGATGCCGGGCGAGGGCAATCAACTTCCTTTGCTGCCTGTTAATCGCAATGGGCGAAATAGTGCTGAGTCTGCACACCTTGCTGAGTTTGATGAGCTGGAGCTAGACCGCTATACTGAGTTCCATCAATTGGCACGCGGTCTGAGTGAAGGTATCTCAGATATGGCGACGCTGAGCACTGAAATGGAAGCGACCATTCGTGAGTGTGAAGGTATCTTCGGACGTGAGAATCGCCTCAGCACAACGTTCCAGGATCGTTTGATGAAGGTTCGTCTGGTTCCTATCTCCACCATGACGCCACGCCTTTATCGGGCAGCACGCGCTGTCGCGCTCAAACAACATAAAGAGTTCGATTTCTTACTGGAAGGTGAAGAGACAGAGGTCGATCGTACCGTTTTTGAGGAAATTGCGGGTCCGCTCCTGCACCTGATGCGTAACGCTGTAAACCATGCTCTTGAAACGCCTGATGTTCGTATACAGAAAGGAAAATCGCCAGCTGGGCAAATTAAGCTTTCGGCGGGCTATGATGGTAATCAGGTTGTGATCACGGTACGTGACGATGGGATTGGCCTTGATCCTGAGCATCTGCGCAATGCTGCAATATCCCGTGGTGTTATCCGCTCTAATCAGGTCTTGAGCGAGGGAGACTTAATTGATCTGATCTTCCGCCCTGGTTTCTCAACGGCTGAGGTGTTGAGTGAAGAGAGTGGACGTGGTGTTGGTCTGGACGTTGTGCGTGACAGTGTGTCGCGGCTCAGAGGGACGTTGGAAGTGGAGTCAACTCCTGGTCAAGGAACCGCGTTTACCATGAAATTCCCGACCAGCTTAGCTATCCAGAATGCGATGATGGTGCATGTCTCTGGTCACCAGTTTGCTATTCCTACACTGGTTGTAGAAGCTATTGGCCGTCTTGATAACTTTAAGCGTGCCACGATGGGTGGACAGTTGGCGATTGTGGTGCAGGGTGAGTATTATCCACTGTATATGTTAGCGCAGTATCTCTCTCTGCCCGTTGGCCAGTTGGAGGATAAAGCTCAGTTACTAATCGTGAATGCTGGTGGTAATCGTGTGGCGTTGATCGTTGAGGAAATCAAGGGTAGAATCGATATTATGATGAAGAGCCTTGGACCACATTTGCGCCAGGTACATGGTGTGGCTGGTGCGACGGTCCTTGGTAATGGTCGCGTTGTCTTAATTCTTGAGTTGAGTGACCTGTTGGATATACGTCCCAAAGGTGTGGCGAATGTTGCTAGTAACGTGATTGCTGCTCGCAAAGAAGCAGTCGTGATTACTCCATCATCAACGGGGGCTGTGCGACAAAGCGTTGATCTCTCTACCAAGTCTGGTGCTCCTGTGCGGCCAGGGACGACTGCTTCTTCTGTCCCTGAGCGTGGTAAGCATATTCTGGTGGTTGACGATAGTCCGAGCGTACGCCGTGTCGTTAGTAGTATGCTCAAGCAGCATGGCTGGGAGGTCCAGATGGCGCGTGATGGCATTGAGGCGTTGGAAATGATCTCGGCTGAGACACCTGCTGCTGTACTGCTCGATATTGAGATGCCGCGTATGGGTGGCTATGAGTTGATTGCGACTGTACGCGCTCAGGAGCAGTATCGTACTCTGCCTCTTGTGGTGCTGACATCCCGTGCCGCTGCCAAGCATCAACAGCGTGCTATGCAGCTCGGTGCCAGCTCTTATGTCGTCAAGCCGTATCAAGATGAGGAGCTGCTGAATACCCTTAACTCGTTGGTCTTTGGAACTGCCGTACGTTAGTGTGCGGCAGTCCCTCTGCTTTAATAGCTGATTGCATTTCCACTTGACTCATTAGGGTTTGGTGTGTTACTTCCCCTCAGGAGAGGCAGAGGGGGTCAATGTTCGTTCCCAGCCCGTTTCAGGGGATTGAAAATGAGGAGATTGAAAATGAGGGGATTAAAAAGTTATGGGTGTTGAGCGTTCCGTAACACGCTGGTATGTGCTGCGTGATACTCTTTTGTATGAAATTGCTGGCTTAGAAGCGCAGTTGGCAAGCTCTCAAGAGTCTGTTGACACGGCCACAACAGAAGACAATGCCGATGTACAACAACAATTGGCAAAGGCCCAGGAACGCTTACGCACTCTTGGGCCGTGTCCAAAGCCTATGATGGGTTAAGATACTTGGCTGTATGCCAGACGTGCGGCTATGAGCTGTCCCATCTCTTGCGTCCCGACGACTCTTTTTCCTTCCTCGCGCAGATCTTCTGTTCGATAACCTGCTGCAATTACCTGCTCAACTGCCTGCTCAACTGCATCAGCTTCCTGAGCTAATCCTAGCGAGTAACGTAATAACATGGCAACGGAGAGGATAGCGGCAATTGGATTGGCTTTATTCTGTCCTGCAATATCAGGGGCGGAACCATGGATGGGTTCATAGAGACCGAAGAGACCATGTGCCGTGCGCTTCGTGCCCAGGCTTGCAGATGGAAGCATCCCCATAGAACCTGCTAGCATGGAGGCTTCATCGGTCAGAATATCTCCGAAAAGGTTCTCGGTGACGATGACATCAAAACTGGCTGGGCGGCGAATCAGATGCATGGCACAAGCATCAACCAGTAAGTGCTCAAAGGTAACATCGGGATAGTCTGCGGCAACACGGTCAGCGACACGATGCCACAGCACAGAGGAACTCAGTACATTCACTTTGTCAACGGATGTCACCTTTTTACGGCGTCCACGAGCTATATCAAAGGCGACGCGTACAATACGCTCGATCTCTGCATCGGTATACAGCAGGGTATCAATAGCTTCCTCGCCGTTGGCAGTCTGGCGGATTGCGCTGGGCTTACCCAGGACGGGTGGTTCGAGGTGTCCGTAGTAGAGACCTCCCATCAATTCGCGTACCACGACCAGATCTGTGCCTTGCAATACTTCTGGCTTAATGCTGGATGCATTGAGCAGTTCTTTAAATGGACGCACGGGGCGTAAATTAGCGAAGAATTGTAAGCCCTTACGCAAGCGAAAAAGTGCGCTTTCTGGCTTAACCTGTGTTTTGTCACTATAGCTGCTGGGTAATGCGCCGACCGCACCAAATAAAATAGCGTCGCTTTGCTGGCATAGCTCCATTGTTGCGTCAGAGATCGCAACTCCTTCGGCCTCAATGGCGGCGACACCTACGAGGGCTGTACGCGTAGTGATTGTATGTCCATGTTGTGCGGCAATAGTTTGTAGAACGTGCAATGCTTGCTCGGTTACTTCGGGACCGATGCCGTCGCCTGGTAAGACTGTGATGGTGTAGTTTCCCATAATGTATGGCCTTTCGCAATGTTGTAGTAGCCCAGGGAGGGCACCCATAAAGGATGCCCCTAGGCATGCGCGTTAAGCAGAGGGAAGCCCTCTGCACTCCCTTTCTCCTGCCGCCTCCGGCGGCAAAAGAGAAGAAAAGAGGTATGTGGGGACACCCCACACCCCGCCAGGGGGGCGAATGTCCGTTCTGTTCGGCTTATATGAACGGTATGGGGAGGTAGCCGTTGCCACAATTATAGGGGTTACGTCAAACGGTTCGAGTTCATTTCATGCTCACAGCTGAGTAAGTCCGGCGTCACGCAGTGCTTGCTCCAGCAGATTCTGTATCTCAAGCGTATTAGCCCATCTTTGGAGATAGTTCATATCGAGTGTTCTCCTTCTCATGGTACAATGACATGAGCTATACATCCTTTCATCAGCTATTCACTAACCATCCAGGCTTCCTAGTTCACATCCTTTTCTTATCTGACCTCAGTGGGGATGTTACAATTTAGCCAACTCGCTGTGTCAACGCTCTACAGGAGAGTTGCTTACTCCTGCATCAAAAAAAGCCTGCTGTAGTACTTCGCCAATGGCAAATCTCTTTGCCCATTGTATTAACAACCGCGTATTGAGCTGTGGCCCCTGAACCTTAAGCATACCTAGAACATCGTTCCAGCCAGCATCATCTTCCATACCGTCGTGTCGCGTAGTTTTATCTGTATGGTAGTGGGCTAGTTTCCAGAGGATCATTTCTGTGGCAGAGGCCACTGGAAAAGCGGTATGGTGTTCATCTAACAACTGCATTTCGATGAGTTGAGCCATTGCCAGGTCAAATGTCTCTTTCTGAGGCACAATCACATCTATTTTTAGTAGTGAGTCCAAGTGCAAAAGCGATACCGTTGCACCACGCTGCACTTCATCCTCGTCTATCGCGTAGTGCTCCTTGAGTGCTGTGATATGTGTTGGCGTCCACAGGTGTTTGTATGAGAGGCTGAGACTTTGTGGATGAATGACTAGATCGATATCTTGTGCCAATTGTTGCATGCCATGAAGTGAACTGGCAAGAGAGCCGCCAAGGTAGTATGCTATGCCTGCTGAAGTAAAAACAGAGAGGATTGGCTTCAGAACGGCCAGGATATCAATCGGCTGTACTTGCCAGTGTTCCTGCTGAACAAGCCGATCTTGAACTAACCGAGCAAGATGGTTTCCATACGCAGAAGCCACATAATGGACACCAGCCTCTTGCATGCTTGCTTCAGGATGATGTCGTAGCCAAGCATGAACGCTGGCCCATATTCCGGCGCTCCGGGTTAATGCTTGCACTGACTGAAATCGCTTCTGGATCGGTGCCTGACGAAGCAGTGTAATCAGAACCTGTTCGACATCTGGATGGGTATCAATTGATTGTGTTCTCATGCCCTACCTTCTGTTGATAATATATAACCTAAGTGAGTTGTTTGTTTTCACTTTCAGTCAGGTGGTTTCAGTTTGCTGTCAGCTTGCACTCGGCCCGGCTACATCTATAGATATTATACCTGATCATCGGTAGCGTGGTATAGCCACCAGATCGTTATGAAGATTGTAAATGCCCTACCTCTTTTTGCTCTGCCGGATTGAGATCAGTATGACGGTGAACCATCTTCCACCCATCCGCTTCACGGCGATAGATATTGGTGACGCGATGACGGATGCTAGCCGGTTTCCCCATGATTATCCCTTCTCCGCACTCGATCCCTATTTCGTATGCCAGGTCGCTGCTAATGCGGCGCAAGGGATTTTCTAGACCTACGGTGGCCTGACTGCCCTGGCACATGTGTGCCACTTGCTCAAAGACAGCTTCTAGTCGCTCCCATCCAATCTCTATACCACCATATGGGTTCATGGCCGTCACATCCGAGCTATGAGACCATGCTTCCTTCAGCGGCTGAACATCTCCACTTAATAGACGGCTCAAAGCTGTATAGTACTGCTCTGAGGCTTGGCGAATTTCGTCTGCTGCTGACATGGTAGTGTTTCTTTCTACTAGATAAGGGTTCGTAATGCTTTTATTGTATCATATATGATACTATTGTCGGAGAGCAGAAGTGGATATCTTTGAACTATGCACTCTTTCACTTGACAAAACAGAACCATTCTTCTACACTAGAGCGGGAGTGAAATAGATGAAGTTCACTATGCAAGCGGGAGAATATATGCAATGGCCGAGTATCAAGAGCGCATTGGGCAGCAAGTCGGCGACTATCACCTGCTACGGTGGCTTGGTGGTGGTGGCTTTGGCGATGTCTATTTGGCTGAGCATATACGCGACCACAATCAGGTTGCCGTCAAAGTGCTTCAGATACGCCTGAGTCTGCGTCATCCCCATATCATGCCCTTACTCGACTTCGGACTCAGTGAGCAAGATGAACCATTCTTGGTGATGGACTACGCACCTAAAGGTACCCTACGCGACCGCCATCCCAAAGGGTCCCGTGTGCCGCTCTTCACCGTTCTCGACTATACTACCCAACTGGCTTCTGCTTTGCAGTATGCCCATGAGCAGCGCCTAGTTCACCGCGATGTCAAGCCAGAGAACATGTTGCTGCGCTCCGATGATGTGTTGCTGCTCTCCGATTTTGGCATTGCCACTGCTGCGTATAGTACCCACTCACTCAGTGCAAACGCAGGAGTAGGTGGCACCATCCCATACATGGCTCCAGAGCAATTGGAGGGCAAGCCACGTGCGGCATCCGATCAATATGCGCTTGCGGTAGTAATTTACGAGTGGCTCACAGGCCGCTGTCCCTTTATGGGCACCGCTGTTGAGGTGGCAATGCAACATGTCATGAAGTCGCCTCCCCGGCTGCTTGATCAAGTAGCAGGATTGCCTCAAGAGGTGGAAGATGTGTTGTTGAAAGCGCTGGCCAAAGATCCCAAGGAGCGCTTTGCTTCGGTGCAGGCTATGGTCCTCGCACTCCAACAGGCCAGTGCTCCTCCAACGTTGCTGCGACCTGCTTCTGGTACACCGTGGCAATTGCCTCTCGCTGCCTTCCCTGCGAACACTATTCCTCCCTCCATACCTCCTTCTCTGCTAGTGCCTCCACCTGTCGCTTTCACACCTTCGCCTGTGGCACAGGGACCGCTTCTCCCACTGGTGCAGCACAACCGTGATATATTGATCTCACATGAAAAGCACACGCCGATCCCACCTCATCGGTCAATAGAGCCACCAGTAATTGCATCAACAGTCAGCGCTACCCCACTTGTGCCAAAGCCGAGTTTCTCAAAAGCCTCTATCGCACTGCTGGTGATATTGATCTTGCTGCTGATCGGTGCTCTTGGAAGTTATGCTTGGTCAGCGAATACCTCTCATCTTGCGGCCACCGCTACAGTAGTGGCATACAGTGGGGGCACCGCTACTGCCAGAGCGGCTCCCACTGCGACAGTGAGTGCAGCGATTTCTGCCTACAATACCTATGCGTCCCAACATGGTATGGTGTTTGGCTTCGATGCTCAGCACACCCATAACAATTCCTATGAGAGAATCCTCAACTCAGCCACAGTGTCTGGCTTGAAAAAGAAGTGGGTTTATCAAGTTGGGGCCTCTGTTGGTTCTTCTGCGCCAGCAGTAGTAAATGGCACGGTCTATGTTGGCGCGTGGGATGGAAAACTCTATGCAATAGATGTAGTTTCTGGTACTAAGAGATGGACTTATCAAACGAATAACCACATCATTTCCTCACCAGCAGTGGTAGGTGGGGTAGTTTATATTGGCTCGTGGGATGGCAACCTCTATGCGATAGACGCAATCTCAGGTAATAAGAAGTGGGCCTATCAGACTGGCGGTTCCATATACGGTTCCTCACCAGCAGTAGTAGATGGCGTGGTCTATATTGGCTCGTGGGATGGCAAACTCTACGCGATAGATGTAGCTTCGGGCAGTCAAAAGTGGACTTACCAGACTGGTGATAGTATCACCTCCTCACCAGCGGTGGTAGACGGCGTAGTCTATGTAGGTTCGCAGGATCACAGCCTCTATGCGGTAGACGCAATCTCAGGTAACAAGAAGTGGGCTTACCAGACTGGTAGCTATATTGACTCGTCACCAGCAGTAGCAGATGGCATGATCTATATAGGCAGTGTGAAGGATCATACTCTCTATGCGATAGAAGGGGCTTCGGGTAATAAGAAGTGGTCTTACCGAACTGGAGGAGATATCGAAGGTCCTCCAACAGTAGCAGGAGGAGTGGTCTATATCAGCTCACGAGATTATAGCTTCTATGCGATAGATGCAATCTCAGGTAACAAGAGGTGGTCTTACCAGACTGGAGGAGGTACTGACGCTGCACCAGCAGTGGCAGATGGTGTGATTTATGTTGGCTCAAATGATGCCAACTTCTATGCGTTTTCTTTACAGTAGTTGGATAATGCCTGTTACATGGGCTTGCTTATGCCTTTTGGGCGCAAGCTGGTTGTGGCATATAGATTCATATTTGTAGATGAGTATAGTACGCAGGTCCGTAAGGCTATAGAGGCGATGCAGGCACCGATGCCGGAAGATTTGCCAGCGGCATCCTCAATCCGCAAGATGGTTGAGGAACGACGCCGCAAGAAGAAAAAGGTATTACACGGCGGGTGAGCGTCAAATCTTGGTAAAGGGAGCGTGGCCAATTTCCCACGCTCCCTTTACCAAGATTTGACGCTCACCCGCTTCCTGGCTCTTTCTAGCGCGCTTAGGGAAAACGTGCTATAATACGCAACGAGGTGGAGTGTGAGAGATATATGTTACCCTCCTGTCTGAGTTTTTCACTCCGCAATTATGTAAAACCGAGCAATAGGTGCTGCTAAACCGTTGCATAGGAGCTTGTTATCATGAGCAGCAATATCAATGAGAATGGGAGAACAGCGGTTTCTGCTGTGCGGCGTAAACCAGTGCCAATTGTTATGGCAGCTGGTCCGCAAGAATATATTCCAGGAGACCAGGAACTTCCCGTTCAATTGACCAGTCTTGCAGATATGTTACAGTGGGCGCAGAACTGGGCGCGTTCAAAATCGGTGTGGCCGTTGGGATACGGTCTAGCTTGTTGTGCCATAGAAATGATGGCCTCCGCACAGGCGCACTATGATCTGTCCCGCTTTGGTTCCGAAGTATTCCGCTCCAGTCCTCGTCAAGCCGACTTGATGATTGTCGCGGGCACCGTCTCTGTCAAGATGGGGCCGCGTTTACGCCTCCTGTGGGAACAGATGCCCGAACCAAAGTGGGTTCTTAGTATGGGGCAATGTGCCAACTCTGGTGGTGAGTTCTACGATAGTTACTATACTGTCCAGGGGGTTGATACCATTGTGCCGGTTGATGTCTATGTTCCTGGCTGTCCTCCCCGACCAGAGGCGCTGATTGAAGGTATCCTCAAGCTGCGCGAGAAAATTGCGAAACAGGGCCTCAAAGTGCGCGGTGAGAAGGAAATAGAGGTGTAGTCTATGCGTGGTATTTTAGAGGGCCTGGGTCTCACCTTTAGCCATATGTTTCGGCCAAAGGTTACTCGTTTGTACCCTTATGAGAAGCCAAAATTGCCACCCCGTAGCCGTGGTCTGATCCAGTTGACGGCTCAGGAGGGGCTAAAGACTGAGTTTAATCTCAAATGTGAAGCCTGCCTGCTGTGCGAAAAAGCCTGTCCTCCACGTGCTATCACCATCGAATACGAGCCGATGCATAGCTGGCGTGAGCGGCCCTGGTATAAGTCGTATATCCGCGAAGGGGCCGAAAAGTTTACGCCACGGAAAATTCCCCCCGCATCCGGTGCTCCAAAAGCTGGTTTTTATACAACCCGTATTTCTGAATACGCGGTTGATTATTTTAATAAGCCTGTCACACCTTGTGTGGCTATGCCGGTGAAGGATTACCTGGAACCTGAGCTTGACCTCAGTAAGGTAGATGCTTTGTTGCAGACATGGTCGTATGAGGCGGGGGCACTGCCAGGGCTACTCGATGCCATCATGGATATGTATGGCTATCTGCCGCTACAGGCTGCCAAGCGCGTGGTCCAGGCGCGCGGTGTCGATCTAAGTGATGTGTTCGGTATTGCAACAATGAGTCCGAAATTTAAACCCGCACCTGCTACGAAGGGAATTACCCGCGATGACCAGCCGGAGCGAGGTCTGGCACCAGACAAACGTGGTGTTTGGGGTAATATTCATCATGTGAGGCAACCAAATGCCTGATTTTTCCAAATCTTATCGTGTATTGCGACGACTGAAGGATCTCGATGTACGCTCCCTAGCCGCTTATCGTAGCGTTGGGGGGTACCAGGCTTTGGAGAGTGCTGTGCGTAAGCAGACACCTGAGCGGGTCATCGAGCAAGTCTTGGATGCAAAACTGCGCGGACGTGGCGGCGCTGGTCGTCTTACCGGCGAGAAGTGGCGCATTACGCGTCGCGCCGAAGACAATCAGAAATACGTTATTTGTAACGCTTATGATGCTGATAGTCGTTCCTATGCGGTACGTTCGTTGCTGGCTCAAAATCCTCATCAGGTCATTGAGGGGATTGTGCTGGCTGCGTATGCTGTAGGCGCTTCTGAGGCATATCTTTTCACGCGCAGTCTGTTTAGTGAAGGAATAGCAGCGGTTCAAGCGGCGTTGCGTGAGGCAATAGACGCTCATCTTGTTGGGCGCGACATTCTAGGCAGCAATTTCAGTTGTACTATTAATGTGCTAGCAGTAGATATAGGCTTTATGGGCGGCGAAGAGACGGTACAGATTGCCGTGATTAAGGGCCGTCGTGGCATGCCTGAGCAGCGTCCACCATTTCCAGCGCAGTATGGTCTGTGGGATAAGCCAACTGCTATTAACTCGGTTGAGACGCTGGCGAATGTGCCGGTCATTCTGCGCGAGGGTGCAGCGACCTTTGCCCGCGTTGGCACTGCTTTGAGTGGTGGTACCAAAATTGTCACGGTCTATGATGTGCCTCCGGCTAGCGGGCCGAAGGTAGTTGAAGTACCCTTTGGGACGCCATTACGCGACATTCTGGCTCATGCAGGTGTCGATCCTCGCAAAGATGAGGTGCGTGCCGTCGTTGTGGGTGGGGCCGAAGGTGGAGCTTTACCCATCTCTCTTCTTAATACTGCTTATGATTTTGATCCTATTGAAGAAGCTGGTGCTATTGTAGGCTCTAGTATTATCGAGTTGCTGCCGTACAATACTTGCATGGTGGCATGGGCGATGGAGCGTAGCCGTTATTTAACGAATGAATCATGCGGAAAATGTATTCCTTGTCGTCTCGGTGTGAAACGCATTACTGGTATTCTTGAGGGCGTGGTGAGTGATCTCGGTGTTAATGGAGGCGAGACGTTACTGGCCGGACCATTTTACTATGCACATACGAGAATTGCAGTGCCCAACGGGAACTTGCGTACCTGTGCGCTCTCATCGTTTCGTGACGAAGCATGTCTTGCCGTAGTCGCCGTTCATAAGATGTTCGCTCGGAAGAGGATTTTTAATGGCTATATCAATCCGAGATAATTTTTCTTTAGCCACGCCAGAAGCCCAAGGCCCGATGGCACGTAATGATGTAGGGCATCCTAGCTTCACTATCACTATTGATGGTAAGGTGATGCAGGCGTATGAAGGCCAGACTATTCTGAGCGTGGCAATTGATAATGGGATGCACGATATCCCAAATCTGTGTAATGATGAAAAGCTAGAGCCTACTTCGGCTTGTCGTATGTGCCTGGTGCATATCGAGGGTGCCGAGCGGCCTCTACCTTCTTGTAATACAGCTGCGGCTCCTGGTATGGTAGTGAAGACCAACTCCGATGAGTTGTTTCATATTCGCCGTACAAACCTGGAGATGATGCTTTCTGACCACAATGCGTATTGTCAGCCGCCGTGTCAGGTAGACTGTCCAACGCATATTGATATCCCTGGTTATCTGGAACTGATCGCCAAGGGATCGATGAAGGAAGCTGCACGCTTAGTCAAAGAGGTGCTACCGTTCCCTTTTATTTTGGGGTTGACGTGTCCTGCACCCTGTCAGAAGGCGTGCCGCCGTACCTTGGTCGAGGAAGAGATTGCTATCTGCCGTATGCATGGTCATGCAGCTGAGTCGTGTTTGCTTGATCCTCCTGTGCCATACGAGAAAGATCCTACTACTGGCAAGAGGGTCGCTATCATTGGTGGGGGTCCTGCGGGCCTGACCTGTGCGTATTATCTTGCTTTGAAGGGGCACTACTGCAAAGTCTTTGAGATGCAGCCCCAGGCTGGGGGTATGTTGCGCTACGGCATTCCTGAGTATCGTTTGCAGAAGGATATGATGGACCGCGAGCTGGAGCATGTCTGGCAGTTGGGCGTTGATCTGCAATGCAATGTCAAGCTGGGCCGTGATTTCACCATTGACGATCTTTTGGCTCAAGGTTTCGACGCGGTATATATCTCTATTGGGTGTTGGACCAGTAATGATCTGCGTGTGCCTGGTGAAGACGCCGAAGGCGTTGTGAATGCTATTGCTTATCTGGGCGATAAAGTTGAAGGCAAGCCCATTCTTGTGAAGGAGGGCAAGGAAGTCGTCGTCATTGGTGGTGGTTTCACCGCATTTGACTGTACACGTACTTCTCTGCGTCTGGGTGCGAAAGTGCATACCATGTATCGCCGTGGTCGCGGTGAAATGGGTGCCACTCAGGAAGAAGTTGAGGATGGTGAGGCTGAGGGCACACATCTGCAACTCTATGTCAGCCAGACCCGTATCGTGGCTGAGAACGGCAAGGTTAAGGGTGTTGAGTTCCAGCGTAACAAACTCGGTGAGCCAGATGCTAGCGGGCGTCGTCGTCCTGTGCCGATCCCAGGGTCTGAGTTTGTTCTGGAATGCGATACGGTTATCCCTGCTATTGGTCAGGCCGTTGATACCAAGGTGCTTGATGAAAAGTCCGGTGTGAGGTGGACTAAATGGAAGACGGTGCAGACGAACCCGCACAACTTTATGACAGATCGCCAAGGCGTGTTTTCTGGCGGTGACTGTCAGATGGGGGCTAAGACGATCATCGAGTGTGTGGCGCAGGGCAAATTGGGTGCTCGCTCGATCCATGCCTACTTGGCGGGTGAGGATATGAAAGAGGTCGCCCGTCGCCTGGAGTTAGAAGAGCGCAAGCCGGACCTGTTCGACATTGTGCCCTACAAGCCAGTCGAACCCAAGGTAAAGATGCCGATGCTCCCCTACGAGGAACGCAAACGCAACTTCCGCCTCATCGAAATGGGCTACCTGCGCGAACAGGCTGCACGTGAAGCTGGTCGCTGCTTACAGTGTGCCTGTCCAGCTGCCGGTCAATGTGATTTGCAGCGCTACAGTATCGAGCATGGGTTGGCAGATAATCGCTTCCATGATGGTGAGGCGAGCGATTACCATGATTA
This sequence comes from Chloroflexota bacterium, assembly GCA_005879655.1. Next base: position 15,868 of record VBJK01000241.1, read on the forward strand.
CGACATGGACCTATCGCACAGCTTTATCCTGCGCGATCCCAATAAGTGTATTAACTGTACACAGTGTGTGCGTGTTTGCCACGATGTGATCGGGCCTGATTGCTATGGTATGTTTGGCAAAGGCTTTGATACCATCGTCTCCACACCGTTTAACGTCAGTTTGCATGATACTGACTGTGTTTCCTGTGGTGCATGTGCGCAGGTCTGTCCTACTGGTTCGTTGATGATGGCTGAGCGCTACTTGACGCGCTACTCCTTCGCGCTGGATCGTTGTATCTTCTGTGGTGACTGCGTCGAGGTTTGTCCCCACGGAGCGTTGGGGGAAACGCCCAACTTTGAACTCTCCTTCTTCAATCGCTTTGGAGAAGATGTCACTCTGGAGAAGGATGACTTGGCGAATGCACCTAATTATCTAGTACGTCAGCGTCTGCCTCGTGATAAGAAGAGCTTGCCGGTAATGAGTCCGCTGGTTCGTCCGTTGCCAGCCCGTGGTATTCGAGAATAAATCGGTGAGCAAGCTGTGCATGTAAAAGCCGTAGCCGCGCAATTTATTGCGCCATGTTTGCCATAAACACTCGTAGCCGCGCAATTTATTGCGCCGTGTTTTCTTTGTTTGTGGCCCTGGCGCAATAAATTGCGCGGCTACGAGTGTTTATGGCGGGCACGGCACAATAAATTGCGCAACTACGGCCTTCTTTTTTCTTTCTATGCACTGATGGTCAGCAAAAATCTGTGCCACACTCCTGGCTTTTTTGTTGCTGTATAATCGCCAGTTTGCGTTGTATACTAGTGTATAAACAGCTCACATTCTTATAGTAAGCAATCTTCTCTCTGCAAACTCTGGAAAGGCAGCGTGGCTTTTATGACGCAGCAGCATGCATTACATTTTCCTGACGGTTTTCTCTGGGGAACGGCCTCCTCATCGTATCAGTGTGAGGGGGGGAATACGAATAATCAGTGGTATCGCTGGGAGCAACAGGGACGTATTCTCAGCGGCGAGCAATGTGGCGCAGCTGCAAACTGGTGGCAAGCGGCGGAGAGCGATTTTGCCCTTGCCGAACAGATGGAAAACAGCGCGCTACGTCTGAGTCTTGAATGGAGCCGCATTGAGCCGGTTGAGGGCGAGTGGGATAGTACGGCTATAGAACGCTATCGTGCTATGCTCAAAGACCTGCATGCTCGGCATATGAAGCCGGTAGTGACACTGCACCATTTTACCGAGCCGCTCTGGTTTGTTGAGCGGGGTGGCTTTGCCAAAGCGAGTAATATTCGCCTTTTTGTACGTTATGTTGCTTACGTCGTGGTGGCGTTGCGCGACCTCTGTGATTTCTGGGTGACAATTAACGAACCGAACATCTATGCCGTACAGGGCTATCTTTTGGGAGACTTTCCGCCAGGAGTGCAGAGCCTGCCTTGTACTTTTCAAGTGTTGCGCAATTTGATGCAGGCGCATGTTGAGGCATTTTACACTATTCGCAGTTTGCAGCCCACATCACAAATTGGTTACTGCCTGCATTATCGATTGTTTGATCCAGCCTCGCCTTTGTCGCCTTTGGATCGTACAGCGGCAAGCTTACAAGAGACATTTTTCAACTGGGCCATCCTTCAAGGGACAGAGAGCGGACATTTTGCCTTGCCCGCCAATTTGTTAGCTGCGCCGCTCAGGCGAGCAGTGGGGGCAAGAGATTTTCACGGTGTGAACTATTATACACGCGAGATGGTGCGCTTTGATGGTAGTGCTCCTGGTGAAATGTTTGGCAAGCGCTTTGTCCGTCCAGGGGCCGTATGCAATGATCGCGGATTAGATGAGAGCTTTGGCGAGATCTATGCCGAAGGCTTCTATCGTATTCTGGTGCAGGTTTTTCAACGGACACGTGGTAATAAGCCACTGTATGTGACAGAGAATGGCTTTTGTGACATGGCTGATAGCCGTCGCCCGCGTGCTATTCTAGAGCATCTAGCAGCTCTTCATCGTGCTATTGCCCAGGGTATTCCAGTACGTGGCTATTTCTACTGGTCGCTAGTAGATAATTTTGAGTGGAATAATGGCTGGTATGTGCGCTTTGGCTTGGTTGACGTTGATCCTATTACCCAGAAGCGAACGCCTCGTCCTAGTGCCAGTATGTTTGGGGAGATCTGCCGTGCCAACGCGATCACCGAGACGATTGTTGAGCGTTACGCGCCGGATGCCATGGAGACGATCTTTGGCCCCTATGAAGAGGCTCCGAAGGAACTAAAGGTCTGATCTCTCTCTGTCATAGACAGACATGATACACTGACAGCAGCAGTAGGCAGAGGAACAAACACAGTTTTATGCAGACAAGCGGGAGGTTGCGGCAAGCGTATGATTACGCAGATAGAAATTGATGGCTTTAAGACATTCAAGGACTTTAAAGTAGAGCTAGCTCCCTTTCAAGTCATCGTCGGTCCCAATGGCTCAGGAAAAAGCAATCTATTTGATGCATTACAGCTACTATCAAGGCTCGCAGACAACAATTTCTATGAAGCATTTCAGGAACTACGGGGGGATGCGGGCGAGCTGTTTACTAAGTATTCTGACGTGAGTTCGAGCGAGAGCATAAAAATAGCTGTGGAAATGTTGTTGGATCGCAAAGGAAATGTGATGCACAATTTCGTGGTGTGCTGTGTTTTGATGAACCGGAGAATGCTATTCATCCTTCTTATCTGACCAACATTGCCCATCTTTTGAGGGGATTAGCGACTGATTTCAGTGATCCTCAGTGGGCTGATGAGCCTTTGCGACAAGTACTAGTCACTACCCATTCCCCAACATTTATTAGTCAACCAGATGTGATTGATGCGCTCTTGTTTACCTATACCATGACGCCGGTCGAGCCTTCTACTACGGGTCTTCCTCCCATGCGCTTTACACATGCTGCTCCTGTGCGTTTGACAATGGATTCTACAGAAGAGAACGCTGATGTAAAAGACGAGGCAACCTATACTATTGCTCTGGTCCAGGATCTGCTTATGCGGAATCAGCTTGATGAGGCAATTGAGCGCCTTGATGAGGCGAAAACGAAGTTGAATGAGGGATCTGATGGATAGGTTAGTATTGGGGTTGTTTGCAGAAGGCGTTACGGATGAGAGATTTTTCCTCCTATCAACAATTCGTCCAGGATGTTACTACTACTTTGCAAGCACTCAAGCTACTTCAATAGGCTGAATCATACGCGTTATTTATGCATAAAAAGGTGTCTAACGAAAATTTCATGTAACAGCTTTGACCAAAGCCTCTTCTGATCGTTTAAGTATATGGAAATGGTCGTGGGCCGTGTTTGGATTTTCATTTTTATTAAGATCTGAGGATTTATTATGAATATTGGCACGGGCTATGGCCTTGCTTTTTCATCTGGCATTAATGCATACTTACCATTGCTCTCATTCAGCATCAGTGCACGCTTTTTCCACCTGTACAAGGTTAATCCTAATTTCTCCTACATCACACAAGACTGGTTCATGATCGCTCTGGCAATTTTGACGCTGGTCGATATATTCGCGGATAAGATTCCTGTGGTTGATCACGTGTGGGATATGATCCATACTGTCTTGCGACCCATTGCTGGTGCTATCGTGGCGGCTGCCAGTCAGGAGCAGCTCACTGGTCCTGGCTTGCCTGTCGTGCTGGTGTTGGGTGCAGGATTGGCGGGGATGGTGCATACGACGAAAGCTACCACACGTGTTGCTGCAACGGCTATGACAGCGGGCTTCTTGAATACAGTTATGAGCATAGTTGAAGATATTATCGTGGTGTTGACCACTGCTCTATCGCTGTTGATGCCGGTCGTTATGGTGATGCTGCTTATTGTGTTCGTCGGTGTGTTTTTATTCGTGGTTCCTCGCGTTGTGCGTGTTCTGAGAAGGAGAAGGTATAGAGGCAAGTCGAGAACGGCTTCTTTATCGGGAGAGGGAAGCTAGTGTTCGGAAATAGAGCGTTCTCTAGCGTTTTATGACAGTTTGTTAATGATGGTTGACACGCTGTTCCGTATGAGGTATTCTCTTATTGGGAATACCTCGTTCCTTATTTGGTATTTAGTAAAACCCAATCATTATTACGCTATCAGCGCTGTGATAATGGTTGGGTTTTCGTTAATATGGGGAGTATCAGTTCGCTACGTTTTTATGAAGATGAGCTATGCAATGCCTGATCCAGATCGTGCATGATATCTTCAACGCTTTCTATGCCGACAGATAATCTGACACATCCTTCATTGATGCCCAGCATTTTGCGTTCGGCATCGCTCAAGGTGCGGTGTGACGACATGGGAGGATAACTCAAGAGTGAGAAGACATCTCCCAATGTTGTGGCGGGCAGACAGAGCTGTGTACTATTCATAAAGCGATAGACCACTGCGCGTGATTGTGCTTTAAGTTCAAAGGCGAGCAAGCCCCCATAGAGTTCATGGTCTAAGAGCCGACTGGCGAGGTCATGCTGAGGATGGTCCGGCAAGCCGGGGTAGTAAACGCGCTCGATGGCCGGGTGTTGTTGTAGGAAACGTGCAACCTGTAGTGCATTGCTACAGTGGCGCTCCATGCGTAGCGCGAGGGTACGCAGACCTCGTAGCATCAGGTGAGCATCAAAAATCACCATACCACCAGTAGTATCACCATGACCACTGACGTATTTTGTTGTGCTGTGGACTACCAGGTCAAAGCCATGTTCAATTGGTCGCAGCAGATAGGGCGTGACGAAGGTACTATCTACTATACTGACGGCCCCTACTTCTTTGGCAACGGCACTAATAGCATCTAAGTCAACCAGCTTGACGAGCGGATTAGAGAGCGTTTCTGCATAGACAACATCCGGCTCTTCATTGCGGATCAGCGCAATGGCATCAGGACTACAGAGGTCTGCTAGCACAACTTGAGTACCAACGGGGATAAAAAGTTTTTGCAAGAGGCCAATCGTGGGTCCGTAGAGATCCTTCGATGCGACAATTTTGGTACCTGCTCCTAAGCCTGCGGCCACCAGAGCTGCATGAATAGCTCCCATACCTGAACCGAAGGCTACTGCTCCAACGCCACCTTCTGCCTGTGTCAACGCTATCTCTAACGCGTTAGCGCTGCGATTGCCCTGCCGTGCATAAACGAAAGCCGGGTCGCCATCTGGCGTAGTGCCATTGAAGGCTTTGTCTAGCTCTTCAACGCTCTCATAAAGGTAAGTAGTACTGGCATGAATTGGTGGGATGGTCGGGGTTCCAGCGGCATCATTGGGACGCTTCCTGAAGCCGCCATGAACAAGAACGGTCTCAAGGTGCCAATTGGCTGTGTGGTCTTGTGGCTTGTGTTGTGTCATGAAATCCTCTTATTATTGATCATGCTAGTGGACTCATGCTGGCTTGCCTCTTGCCAGTGCTAATAAGGCGCGTGAGTATGATATATCTGGCAGCCTGTGAGGCTGTGTCAGGCGAGTCCATAGACAAATAGCAGAGCGTTGGGATCTGTTTGTCGTTATTATAACATTATTGAGGTCTGGCTCTGTTGTGCTCTATGGATGAGGAGATGCACTCTATTATTCATTGGCTAGTAGGACTATAGGACTAGTACATGTGGATGAACGCATTGACATCTTGCTCTACAGCCACCTATACTTTAGGGGTTAGTGTTATGCTCATGTGTACTTTGTAGACTGGGGACTAGTTGTTGGCTCTATTTTGTATGTTCTAGCATAACTGCGATAGATGGGAAGCCGCAGATGTGTAAGCTCTGATTTACTTGGAGCAGAGAGAGAGTGACATCATGACATGTCCGCGTTGTGGTAATGAGTGGGATGTAAGTAAGAGTCCCTGTTCCAGCTGTGGCCTTCTGGTGCGCTTGCCAGGTCATTCGCGTAGTCAGAATGCTGCGCGCCAACCGTCACCATTACGCCCTAGACGATTTGTTACTGATTCTCTTCCGCCAGAAGGTACTCGTGACACGACGACTAGCCGGGGAGCAAATAATTCACCTATGAGTGGTGGTGGCGTGACAACCAATCGAGGAACGAGTAGTTCGCCGTTGGGTAAGGGAGCTAGTGGCGCGAGGGCTAACGCTGCACGATCGGCTAGCACGCCATTGAGTAGCGCAATGAGTGGCCCGACTGTCAGCAGGGGTACAACTGATTCTTTAACGGAGAGCAGCCCCAGTAATCTCCCTGGTAGAGACATAGGCTCAGTGGCAGCTGGTACTATGTTACGTAGTGGCCGTTATTGGCTACGCGAGCTGCTGGGACGCCATGAATGGACTGCTGGTGTATATGAGGCGATGTGGATGGCAAAGGATGTGCAGCGTCCTGGAGCAGAAGTGATGATCTGCGAGTTTGTGACACCAGAACCTGAAGCGATGATGATGCCGTCCGTGTTGCGCGCTGCTAGCGTGGCTCTTAGCTTTGTTAGTCGTCACCCACGTATCCCAACATTGTGGGATGCCTTTAAAGAGCAGGGGCGTGGTTTCTTTGTTTTTGAGCTGATCCATGGCGAATCATTACTTGCGCGCATACGTCGTAGCGGGCGAACGTTGTCTGAGCAGGACGTTATTGAGTGTTGTCTACAGATGACGGACATTTTGGAGTTGTTGACTCAACATAATCCTCCTCTCATACACGGCTTGCTGCGGCCTGAGCATGTGATGATTAGTCACGTTGGGCCGCACTATATACTGACAAATTTCTCGGTTGCGCTGGCTGGGGGTGCAACGCAAGTCCTTGCAGGGCTAGATCATACTCGCATCTCTCCCTATATGGCTCCCGAAGTTGTGCGTGGCATTGTGGATGTGCGTTCTGATTTGTATTCGCTGCTGGCTACTGCTTATTATGCAATTACCGGAAGTGCTCCTGTGAGAACTGGTGGTGATACTATACCGTCAGCACGACGGCTCAACGCTACTGTATCGCCGCAGTTTGATGCGCTTCTGACAAAAGGGCTAAGATACCATTCGCATCAGCGCTATCAGCGTCCTGCCGAACTGCGACAAGCATTGCTTGCTATACGTTCAGCAGGTGCTTCTTCCCTCCCAGCTCAGGATGGCGCATCTCTTCCTGTTGCGCGTCCTGGCGTTCTATCTCAGGAGCCACCATCTCCTAGTAACGCTGACCAGGCATTACCACATCTGCTGGCGGCCAGTATTAAAAGCGAACAAGAGCATAAATTGGCATTGCCTGACCCTGACGAACTTCCTCTAATGGAGGAGCGCGATGATAAGCTGCATTCAATGCTCTGGCTAGGAGGTGTACTGGTCTGTCTGATCCTGCTGGTCTACTTCAGTCGCGGCTTGCTGTAGCAGGTGTCGGATTTCGTTCCTACGTGTAGCGCAACAATTCCGCCGTTCAGGTAATAAAAACGCACGTCGCTCCAACCGGCATTTTTCATGATATCCTGCAATGCTGATGCATTGGGGAAGGTGGTTAGTGAATGCGGCAGATAGTTATATTCTTCAAATGCTCTGCCAATGAGCGTACCAAAGAGTGGAGCTAGCTTGTAGAAATAAAAATAGAATAGTGCACCAAAGATTTTTCCAGGGGGATGACTGATTTCAAGGCAAACGACTCGTCCTCCTGGACGCACAACGCGTAGCATTTCTCGGAAGCCTTGCTCAATATCTGTTAAGTTGCGTACTGTGAATGCCGAGCAGCAACCGTCTACGCTGTTGTCTGGCAGGGCAATGTTTTCTGCGTCCCCAATGCGCAACTCGATGCGATCTTGTAAGCCAAGACGTACTATCTTTTTGTGCCCAATCTCCAGCATCTCTGGCGTAATATCCATACCAATCATGCGCGTTCCTGGCCCGCTGCGACGAATAACTGCAAGAGAAAGATCTGCTGTACCAGCGCCAAGGTCAAGTCCTGTCTCACCTGTAGCCAGAGCCAGGTAACGAGCTGCACGTGCGCGCCAATAGCTATCCAGACCCAAACTCATCAGGCGATTCATGAGGTCATAGATACCTGCAATGCGACCAAAGAGGCGTTGCACGTAAGAACGTTTTCCCCCAGTTTCACGAAATTTATCTTCCAATGTTGCTTGTGTACTCATAGATATACCTGTATGTTAATGCAATTTGTGTATAATATGTACGCCTTGTTATTTTTTGCGGGCGATGACAAAATCGATGAGTTCATCGAGTACATCGCGATGATGTGATGGTGGAAAATGATAGAGAGCTTCTCTGGCTTTACTACCATAGACGTGAGTGTCCATCTGGGCACGTTTTACACCTGTGCCATGGGCAACCCAATGCACGACATTTTGTATCTCTTCTTCCTTGTGTTCCTGGGGTGTGCTATTGAGTAAAGAACGTACCTGTTGTTGGTGTCCATTCTGCGTTGGTTCTTGGAGAGCGTAAATGAGGGGCAGTGTGACCATACCTTGTCGTAAATCATTGCCAGCTGGTTTCCCAATCGTGGATTGGTCTTCTGTATAGTCCAGGATATCATCGGTAATCTGGAAGGCAATACCCAGGTTCATACCATATTCGTGGAGCAAGGCTATTTCCTGTTCAGATGCGCCGCTCACGATAGCCCCTCCCTTACTACAAGCGGCGATGAGGCAGGCGGTTTTATGCTTGATCTTCTCGTAATACGCTTCTAACGAGAGATCTATCTGCCCCGATGTCATCATCTCCATGATCGTACCTTCGCAGACGGTGGCGACGGTATCGGAGAAGAGATGATCGATGCGCGGATCTTCGATATCGGCAATTAAACCGGCGGTCTTGGCGAAGTAGTAGTCGCCAAGGAGGATAGCGATTTTGTCGCCCCAGAGCGCATTGACAGTTGGTTTGCCACGTCGTGTGCTAGCTTCATCAACAATGTCGTCGTGAATCAATGTTGCGAGATGCACCATTTCAAATGCAACACTTAAGAGCAGAAGCTTGTCAAAGCGGTAACTATTCATTTTCCCTGCAAGGAGCGTGAGAGCTGTTCGTAGCCGTTTACCAGGTGAAGCGAGCGCGTGCATTGAAGCTGCATTAAGCAGTTCGAGTCCAGATGTTGCCCGTGCCTGGAATGTCTTATCTACTTGTTCGAGATCATCCTGGATGTCGGCAAACAGGCGACTCAAATTGGACGAGGTGTTCATGTACAGGTTCTCCATTTCATAGCCGTGGGTTATGTGACGCTGGCGCTGGACCTGGCATAATTTAAGAGAAGAGGCCATTATGCTGGTGGCAGGCTTCTTCTCTTGACATAAGAACAGTTATTGGTCTGTTTAAATTATATCGTGTCTCGTCTATAAGTGGTAGTATCCTTGAGTTTTATGTCCAACGTGTACAGGGGTCCCGCTTTAGATAGCAGACGTTGTATCTATCTCTACCAGGTCCTCCTGTACATAGCCAGCAGTGAATTGGAACTCGTCCAGCGCATCCAATGCCGTGCGGTACTCTTGCCACGTAAGACGGCGATTGAGGATAGGGTCATTTACCGCCTTCCAAGCGGGAAAGTACTGATCCATGAGACTAATAGGGGTGTCTGGCCCTAGCTCCTCTGCAATCCAGCGCAGGACTTCGCGTGTGCCGGAGATGTCTTCTGGCATAACAAGATGACGAATGAGCAGACCTCTACGTGCAATACCCTCTTCATCGAGTTGTAGTGGCCCAACCTGACGATACATTTCACGCAAGGTGATCTGGTTATGATCGACGTAGCGGGGCATTTTTGACGTGCGCAAAGCGTTTTTGTTGTCTGCATATTTCGCGTCGGGCAAGTAGATATCAACTACCCCATCCAGGAGCTGGAGTGTTGCCAGGTTTTCGTAACCGGCACAGTTATAGACAAGAGGCAATGTCAGCCCTTTTTCACAAGCTATGACGAGCGCGGCCAGGATTTGGGGTACGAAGTGCGTTGGTGTGACGAGATCTAGATTATGGCAACGCTTTTTTTGTAGATAGAGCATCATCTCTGCTAGGCGTTGCGGGCCGACACGATGTCCCAGTCCTCCCTGACTCAGGGAAAAGTTCTGGCAATAGGTGCAGCGGGCCTGGCAGTAGCCGAAGAAGATCGTACCTGCCCCTCGTGTTCCGCTGATGGGCGGCTCCTCGCGCCGATGAACGTTCCATGAAGCCACTATGGCCTCAGTAGCCGAATGGCAGACGCCGGTTTTGCCTGCAATACGGTTGCAGTGACAATTCTGTGGACAGATAGTACAACTGCGCAGTATTTCCCAAGCGGCGCTAGCTCGTTGTGCCAGCTCGCCAGTTTCATAGAGGTGAAGGTAACTTGGATAGAGCATATGACGACTCCGCTCACTTAAGCCGGGACGCCAGCGTCCCGGCTTAAGTGAAGTGAATTGAGCTAATACTTTGCCAAAGCAAGCAATCCTTTGGCATAATAGCGCCGCTCATGAAAGGTGCCCAGTTCTAATGCGAGCTGGACACATCATAGGCGATCGTATAGTTTATGTAAGGTGATTATGCTGTGGGCCATTTAAAGCCGCGCTGTGAAGGCTTTGGACCACGAGAACGCGGCTTTTTAGCCGTTGTATCAGCCTTTTTGCTCTTTGCCGTCGAGCGTGTTCGAGTGGCCGTAGCGGGTCTGCTGGCGTGGGGCTTTTTTGCTGCGTCCTGCTGCTCGACTGCTGCCTGGGTATTTGATTTTTCTTCCACTGGCTGTTCGGATGTTGCTGGAGCTGGCTGGACCTGCTCGACTAACTCATCAGTATTCTGAGCAATCTCACCCCAGAATTGAGCTTTTTTGCGTTGTTCTGGGCGAGATCCTTTCAGCACACGTCCATCCGGTAAGCGAGTAACATGTTTTTCATGCCCCTCTGGATACGATTTACGTTGATAGGGACGACGGTTACGCTGTGGCTTGTGCACAGGGTGGCTCTCGTCATTGACAACTTCTACTGGCTCATCATAGGCAAAGCGTTCGTAGTCGCCTTCAAATTGTTCAGCGTATGGTGGGCGACCCCGATGGTATTCATTTCCTCTCTTGTCATGTTCCCCGCTCGGCTGAGAGGGATGATGTTGTGCGCGTTCGCGTGGTCTCTGCTGATCATTGCTCTCATTGCGCTGTGTAAATCGCCTATCGTGCTGATTGTGTACAGGACGCCCTTGGGAGCGAGGGCCACCAAAGTTGCGCGGGCCAGATGAACGAGGGCCTTGTTGCGACTGATTGTAGCGATCCGCGCCAGATGAGCGGGAGTATGGGCCTTGTTGTGACTGATTGTAGCGATCCGCACCAGATGAGCGGGAGTATGGACCTTGTTGTGACTCATTGCGTCGATCCGTGCCAGATGGGCGGGAGTATGGGCCTTGTGGTGACTCATTGCGTCGATCTGTGCCAGATGGGCGGGAGTACGGGCCTCGCTGTGACTCATTGCGCCGATAATTGCCGCGTGGTTGATCTGAAGTGTCATCATGGTAATTTTTACGATGACCGTAATGGTTGCCACCAGTACTTTTTTGGGAGGAGGAGTACTCTGACTTTTGGGTATTGTGCCTACCATTTGAGGACGGCGATGCTTGCCCATTGCTGCGTGAACGATAGTCCGCATGTTGGGTCTGTGCACCATTCTCCCAGGCACGATCGACTGTTTCGCGGCTCAGGCGAGGCCGAGCTGGACGTGGAAACTGCTCTGCTCCGTGTCTCTGAAATGGGGGTTGATTTCCATTGCGTGATGAAGAACGCGTATCATCACGTCTTTGATTATTGAATTCTCTGGTCATGTTTCCTTTCAAGGTTAAGTTAAACCATGGGGATAGTGTTTCAAGCGCGGTGGTCAGCTCGCAAGACTTGTTCTTGCTTCCTCCCGTGTCGGTCGTTCCGCACCAACTTTACTATTATGCTTGACGCGCAAATTTTTCTGATGGCTGTTGATAGAGATGGGGGCGCGCCGTTGTCAGTATAGCATATATTTGTCAAGGTGGCGAGGTGTGATCAAGGGGCCAATGAATCTCTAGACTGTTTGGCTATACCCGATCATTTTGTAAGCGAGTTTAGCCGCAAGAAAGTCAGCCCGCGTCTGCCCCGGCATCGGACAAAGCTCGACCACATCCATACCGACTACTGTAGTACGTTGACAGATTTCACGGAAGAGATCGAGAACCTGATACCAGGAGAGACCACCAGGTTCAGGCGTACCAACAGCAGGCATTTCACTGGGATCAATGGCATCGAGATCGATCGTCACATAGGTGTGCTTGCCAAGGCGTTCCCAGGGAATCGTGGCCTGCCCCCTTGCTATCTGATGTGCCCAGACAATAGCCACATCGGGCTTGGTTTTCATAAACGCAGCTTCTTCAGGACTGAAACTGCGAATACCAATTTCTAGCAGAGGAATGCCTATCTCAACGACACGCCGCTCAATACTGGCATGAGAGAGAGCTGTCCCCTCGAATTCGTTACGCAGATCGCCGTGAGCATCGATGTGAACAACGGTGAGATCGGGATAGTATTCGTGCACAGCAGCGATGACTGGTGCAGAAAGCGAGTGTTCCCCACCGAGCGTAAAGGGCAATTGACCGCGTTGTAACACCTCGCGTACAGCGTC
>VBJK01000241.1:28447-33698 GCA_005879655.1 Chloroflexota bacterium
TTCAAGATAGCTTGTGGTCCATGCTTGGTACCTTTCATATAGCACACGCTATATTCGAGGGGCGCTGGGATAATGGTGATGCGGGCCGTTTCTAAATGACAGTAAGGTGCGTCAGGCGCTCCAAATTGACTGATGGGTGCTTGTTCCATTGTTGACCTTTCTCTGCTCCAAAGGTCTTATTGAGAGGACAAAATGTAACATTCTCCTTTGATTAGTATAGCAGCCATTGGCAGAAAAGCAAGCCGCCCTTCGATGTGGCAATGCGATCTACCAAGATGGCAAAATCGTAGATTTTCTCATGATTATGACTTAGCTGTAAACAAGCCACAACGGGAAAATCGTGTGCTACGCTCGTAATTCTTCCGTAATACGCTCTGAGGAAATAAGTACTCTTCGTGATGCTTCTGTAACGGGGACTAGGGTAGATACTCTTTGTAACTGCGCTGTCATACGCTTTCATAGGGAAGCAATGCAAGCAAAAAAGCAAGTGAGAAGAAATTCATACTCCTTGAACCCCTTCTCACTCATCATGACAAGCCGTTGTTGAGGCGAACGTACATTTCGTCCTCTTTTTCTTTTTGCCCTTATCTCGCCTCCGCAGCCACAAGACCTTTAGCAGCACGGCGAGCCGCCATTGCTGCCTCGTAGCGAACAGGATCAGGAACATCTGGGCGCAGTGAGCGCGTAGCACGGATAACGAAATGCGATTCTACATCGTCACTCTGAAAGATCTCTTTGGCAAAGGCGATAGCATCTTCCTGGCTAAATTCTTTGCAAGAGCAGATGTCGATGTCAACCTCGCCATATTCGGGCCAGGCATGGAGGCTGATATGGCTCTGCGCAATCACCACAAAGCCAGAGAGGCCAGCATCCAGAGGATTTGAAGTCTCGATGTTATACAAGTGAACAGGACTGACTTTTTCCATTTGTACGCGACCTGGAAATTCATCCAGCGCGCGATAGATCAGTGGCTCGTTGCTCAGAAGCTCACGGTCGCAGTTGTAAAGTTCTAACATTAAGTGAACAAGCATTATAGCATCCTCCTAGTAAATCAGATTACGCACTCAATTTGCTGCAAAAGAGTTGCGCAAAGTTTCTATCTTTTAGGGTGTGCCTTTTCAGCAGACCAAGGGTATTATACATTAGGTTGTCAGAAAAATCAAGTGAAAAACGTATTAATTTTTACCTAATAACAAGGGAGCTTCGATCTAAATGCCAAACCTCGTCCATCTAAACAGCATAAGACATCTATCTAAACATTACAAAACATCCATCTAAATAGCAGTGGGGTATCCACCTAAACGTTACTAGAGCATCTACCTAAATGTCAGTAAGATGCTCCATCTAATAGGAAGAATGGGTGATTAGATCGATGTAAGAACTCTAAGGACGTACTTTTTTTCCTTCTTCGTATGCTATTTTAAGCTCATCTAATAATGCTGCTCGTTTTGCATAAAGTTCGCGATGTGGACGTGGCTTCGTTTTACTGACGGCATAGGCAGTGAGCAGAGGGAGCGCAATAGTGGAGTCACCATAGATGACAACCGTGTCATGCAGTTGGTCTGGTTTGATCTTGCCCCACGAGACTGCTTCAGATGGCGTGGCTCCTGAGAGGCCACCCCAGTGCGGTGCGTCGGCGGTAATCTGGATGAAATAGTCATGACCGCCTTTGTGAATACCTAATACTTCCCATAATTGCGGTTGCGTCTGTAAATAAAAATTTTTAGGGCTACCACCGCCTAAGATAAGGACGCCATTATGTGTTGCTTGCAGAACAATGGCGGCAGTTTCATTGACATCGGCCAGCGTATCGAGCGTGAGCTGGCTCCCCTCTAGCGCATTGCGCGCAACGTTCATGCCAATGGAGGAGTCACCAGGTGAAGAGGTATAGATAGGGATATTCCAGGCTACTGCCTGCGCGAGGACGGAAGCTTCTGGTCGCACACCTGCTTTGAGCAATTGTGTTCCCAGATGATAATGGAGTTCTGATGTTGAGATGGGACGATTGGGTAGGCTCTTGAGGCACTCGCGTACAAATGCGTCCGTATTGAAGAGCACCTTATCCTCAAAAAGCACGTCGTAGATGCGGATAACACCCTCTTCTTGCAACTTCGTATCGTCCAGACGGAAATCTCCACGATGCAAGGACATGGCTAGTGCATAGTGCATGTCATGGTAGAGATTGGCTCCCGTGCTGATAATGAAATCTATAAAACCGTACTCCATAAGCGTGATGAGGCACCCTCCCAGGCCAGCGGGGGTCAGTGCACCAGCCATGGTGAGTCCTACAGTGGTATCTGTTTCTGGTGAGAGGATCTTTTCGGTAAACAAGCGCGCTGCTTCATGCAAGCGGGCAGCATTGTAGGCTTGGGATTGTTGGTCAATCAGTTCCGTGACGGTCATATTGGGCCGGACGCGATGCGGCAAAATTTGTGGCCCACTCAAGTAATCAGCTTGTGTAGGCTCATTGTGATGTTCTGGATGTGCGTCGTGATGATGGGACATGTTGATACGAAATCCTTTCTACAAATTTGTATAGAAATGTATCGAGACTAGTATTTGAAAATCTCGCGTTTTATAGAGATTCATAGGTTTTATGTCACTGTTGTATGCGTGATAGTATTCATTCGACCATTGCTCGCCTGATCTGGATAATCTGATCCCGCAATTGAGCCGCTTTTTCAAACTCCAACTGTTTTGCGGTAGCGCGCATTTGTGCTTCGAGATCTTTGATAAGGCGTAGCGCTTCATCTTTTGGTAAACTTGCCAGCGCGGTAGAGGTAGCTTTACCTTCCTCAACGGTTTCTGCCCCGCTCAGCGCTTTAATACGCTCAGATAACGTTTTGACTTCTTTTTTAATACCGCGTGGCGTAATATTATGCTGCTCATTATACGCTATCTGTAACTTGCGGCGGCGGTTGGTTTCATCCATAGCGCGTTGCATTGATTTCGTGATCGTGTCGGCGTACATAATGACGCTTCCTTCAACGTGACGGGCAGCGCGTCCGATGATCTGGATCAACGATCCCTGTGAGCGTAGGAAACCTTCCTTGTCGGCATCGAGGATGGCAACCAATGAGACCTCTGGCAGGTCGAGTCCTTCGCGTAAGAGGTTGATGCCGACGACTACATCGTAGACACCGAGCCGTAGGTCGCGTAAGATCTCAACGCGTTCGATAGTATCGATCTCGGAATGCAGGTAATGTACTTTAATGTTCAGTTCTTGCATATAGTCAGCCAGATCTTCAGCCATTTTTTTGGTGAGTGTGGTGACGAGGACGCGTTGTTCTTTGGAGACGCGCTCACGAATCTGCGCTAAGAGATCATCAATCTGTCCTTTGGTGGGTCGGACGGAAATGGCGGGATCGATCAAGCCTGTTGGCCGAATCAATTGCTCAACAATGGCCTGGCTGTGTTCGTATTCGTAGGGACCGGGTGTAGCAGAGACGAAGAGTGCCTGTTTGGTCTGCCGCTCGAACTCGGCAAAGGTTAGGGGACGGTTATCCATGGCTGAGGGAAGACGGAAACCGTAATCGACCAGTACTTGCTTGCGGGAACGGTCCCCCGCGAACATGCCACGTACCTGTGGCAGTGCCACGTGTGACTCATCCACAACCAGCAAGTAGTCATCGGGCATGTAGTCGAGGAGCGTCCAGGGCTGTGCGCCAGCATCGCGTCCTGCCAGATGGCGCGAGTAGTTTTCTACCCCGGAGCAGAAGCCTGTTTCTCGTAGCATCTCTATATCAAAATTGGTACGTTGTTTCAGCCGTGCAACTTCTAGTAATTTGCCTTCGGTTTCCAACTCTTGCAAGCGCTGGTGCAGTTCTTCCTCGATCAGCGAGATCGCCTTGTTTAGTCGTTCCTGGGTAGTTACCCAGTGCTTTGCGGGATAGATATCGAGCCGTTGCCGTTGTCCTAGTACTTCGCCGGTGAGAGGATCGATTTCGGTCATGCGCTCGATCTCGTCGCCGAAGAACTCAACGCGCACCGCCACATCTTCATAGGCGGGGAAAATTTCTAAGACATCGCCACGTACACGGAAACGTCCACGAATAAAATTGGCGTCGTTACGCTCGTATTGAATGGAGGTTAAGTGGCGCAAGATTTTATCGCGGCGTCGGTCCTCGCCAACTTTCAGCGTCAAAACCACTTCACTATATTCTTCGGGACTGCCCAGGCCGTAGATGCAGGAGACTGATGCCACGATCAACACATCGCGCCGCTCGAAGAGGCTACGTGTTGTCGAGAGGCGTAACTTTTCAATCTCTTCATTCACCATGCTTTCTTTTTCGACATACGTATCTGAGCGTGGGATATAGGCTTCTGGCTGATAATAGTCGTAGTAGGAGACAAAATACTCTACGGCATTGTTGGGAAAGAACTCTTTGTATTCGCTGTAGAGCTGAGCGGCCAGTGTCTTATTTGGTGCCAGTACGAGCGTAGGTTTTTGTACTTGCTCGACAATTTTGGCGACTGTGTAGGTTTTTCCGCTTCCCGTCACCCCCAATAAGGTTTGAGCTTTGCGACCGTTTCTGATGCCCTCTGTGAGTTGAGTGATAGCTTCTGGTTGGTCCCCGGTTGGTTGAAATGGCGCTTCGACTTTAAATGCTGGCATCCTGCATATCCCTCTGCTGCTCTCTATCATGATAGAAATTTTTTTCCAAATTACTCTTTCATTATACCATATTCTAGTACTTCCGGGATCTTTTCATGATTTGGCTACAGGGCTTGTGCGTTTACCCGTTTTGTCTGTTTTGCCGCCTTCGGCGGCAGAGGAAAAAAGAGGTTGCGGGGACACCCCGCACCCTGTCAGGAGGGCTAGCCGCCCTCCTGCACCACCCGCTTTTCCGTCATTTCGGGTAAACGCACAAGCCTTGATTTGGCTAGGAAAGGACTTTACAAGGCCCAAAAATTGGGCTATAATTAATGTGTATGAAGGAGGTCACTTATGGAAGGAAAACTATCCCAACACCACCGTCAGCATTTTAATCTCAGCGAGTCAACTAAACACATGCTAGAAGAATTGGCCGCACAACGCTATCCCGGCAAACAACGCCGCCAGAGCCAGCTGGTTGAAGACCTGATTACTGAGGCTTTCACTAACCGTGACGGTGCCGCAGAGAGCACCCTCTGGCAGAAAACGACTCCTGTACGCAGGACTGTTGCTGAGGCAGGTAGTGTCTATACAGCGGAACCTGCTACATCTGGCGTATGTCCTTCGTGTGCACGTGCGGTAGGGCGTGGCTGGAAA
>VBJK01000079.1:0-18359 GCA_005879655.1 Chloroflexota bacterium
TGTAGATTGGACTTGAGTTTGGCGCTTTCGGGATGTAGGTTTGGCGCAAAAAGTACTACTACTCAGGGAAATACTTGGTCTCAGATAAGCACCCATGTTACGCTTGAGGAGAACATTCATCATATCATTTGAGGTAGAAGAGACCATGGCAAGACCACTTGATGGTATCGCGCTTTTGGCATATACGCGTCGGCTCAAGCTTCCAAAAGAGACGTATGACCTCTTAACTCATATCCGCTCCTCGCCGCCTACGCGTACTCCAGGAGCGCGTCGAGGCAATATGCCGGTCTGGTATCCCTCCAAAAAGATGCAATGCATCATTAAGGCAGAAAGTACAAAAGTCGAATTTCCTTTTTTGTTGACTGCTGAGCATGATGATGATGTACTGGAGATCTGGGACCAACCCCCGTCCATTCCACTGGAATATCTCGATAAACGAGGTCATCTTCAGCGGCCAATGCATACCGCAGACTACTTTGTCTTCCGCTATCGTGAATGTGGATGGGTCGAGTGTAAACCGGCGGAAGCCCTGCTCAAGCAGGCGGAGAAGCGTCCCAATCGTTACAGGCTTGATGAACATGGCATTTGGCGATGTCCTCCGGGAGAAGCCTTTGCCGAAAAACTGGGACTGACCTACCAAGTTTGGTCTGATTCGCAAATTAATTGGGCTGTTCAGGATAACTCCTTGTTTCTGGAGGATTACTACCAGGACTTGGAACGGCTCAACGTCCCAGAACTCACCTTGGAGATCCTCCATCAACAGGTTGCAGACCATCCAGGCATCACGCTTGCGGATCTGCATGAGGCGTGTCCGAATATTCCTGCTGATCTCATCAACATTGCCATTGCCAAACACACCCTCTACGTCGATTTGAACCGCTATCGGCTCTCGGAGCCATGGCATACGCCGGTATGGCGCACACGATCTCTAGCGCGTGCTTCTACTGGGGTGAGCACTCCAGTCTCTCTCGCAAGCCCGGCTTTGCAGCCTGTATCGGCAGTTTCTGGCATTACGCCAGAAGGCGTAGCCCTCCTCGAACGCGCCAGTGATGTTGATCTTGCTACTGCACTCTTCCGTAATCGTGTCATTCATCCCGATCTCTACGACGACAACGAACAAACGCAGACGATGAGCCAACGTGCGGCTGTCCCCACACGAACAAGGCAGCGCTGGCAAAAGCAGTATCGAGATGCCGAAACGCAGTACGGAAGTGGCTTTCTCGGCCTCCTTCCTCACTATCACAATTGCGGCGGGAGTCGGAAGATTAGCAGTGAAGTCATCGACCTCATTCACCAAGTGCTTGAAACGCACTACGATACTGTTACCCGCAAACCCAAACGAGGAGCGTATGGCGAATATCTCAAGTGCTCGGAGGAACAGCACTTGAAAACCGTCGATCAAAAGACGTTTTACCTTGAAGCACGTCGCCACAAAGCGGTCTATGACCAAACAGTGGAGCGCTGCGGCAAGAGGGCCGCTTACCCTTTCAAGGACTACGTGCGTGAGCAAGAACAAACGGTCAATCGACATGGGAGTTACGCCTGGGCCATGGCTCATCTTGATCATACGGAATTGAATCTCATGCTTTGTGATTCAAGAACTGGCCAACCTTTGGGAAAATGTTGGTTGACCTTACTCATCCTGTCTCACCCTCGACGAATTGCAGCTTACGCGCTCACCTTCGATCCTCCCTCGTACCGCTCCTGTATGATGGTGCTTCGCCTGTGTGTCCAGCGCTATGGACGGATGCCTTCAGCTATTACCGTCGATGGTGGCCCTGAATTTGCCAGCGTGTACTTTGAGCAATTGCTGGCCCTCTACCGCGTGCGTAAACATCAGCGCCCTGCTGCTGAACCGCGCTTTGGTGCGCCCCAAGAAAGACTGTTTGGTTCCATGCAAACGGAGTTTCTCTATCATCTTCTTGGCAACACTCAGGCCACACAGCAACCGAGACTTCTGACCAAAGCGACTGATCCGCGTCGTCATGCGGTGTGGACACTCCCGCGCTTGGCAGAGCGGGTACAACAATGGGCGGACTCAGAGTACGAGACCATTCGGCATCCAGCCCTTGGCATGACTCCGCGTGAAGCCTATGAGCTCTCGATGAAGCGTGATGGTGAGCGGGTGCATAAGGAAATTTCCTACGATGACACCTTCCTGAAAGCTACCTTCCCCACCACTCGTAAAGGGACGGCAAAGGTCGAGCCTGGGGTCGGGGTACGCATGAATTACCTGGACTACTGGTGCGAGGCCATGCGTGATTCGACCGTCGAAGGCAAGCAGGTGAAGGTACGGTACAATCCGTTCGATGTCAGCGAGGGCTTCGCCTACATTGATGGCCGTTGGCGCAAATGTGATTGTCCTTCCACGGAGTTTGCCGGGTGTTCAGAGCGCGAATTACAACTGCTGACTGAAGAACTCCGCAAACGAAACCGGCTCCAGTATGGCAGGGAAAATATTGAAGTCACACAGAAACAATTGGCGACTTTTCGGCGTGAAAATACGGATGTCGAGAGCATCCTCCGCCAGCAGCGCCATGATCGGGAAACAAAAGCTGCGCTCGTTGTGCTCTCTGGTGGAAAGAAATCCGAATCCGTCACCGATCCCTCGCAAGCCCTTGCCGATGTGGAGCAAGGGAAGATGGAACAAGAGGAACCTCACGCGCCGAAAAAGGTTGATCCCTACAAAAATTTGCTGGTGCTCAAGCGGATCGAGCTATGAGCGACGAAACGAACCGGACACTCGGCCAGACGCTGATACCAGAGTCGTTTCCACCTGAGTTGCTTGTGCAACCTGTGGGAGCGCGTCTGGAATATTTTGAGCAGCGTTGTCTCATCTCACACCCTCGTTTGCAAGAAGCCTTAGAAACTATCATCCAGGCAGTCACGCCACCAGGTGAAGGGGCAAGCACGAGACGGCCAGGAACCATGGTGCTCGTCATCGGCCCAAGCCGGGTCGGAAAGACCACGCTCATTCGTTTGCTTGAAGAACAACTGCTGGCCAGAACCAAAGCATTGATGGTACCCGATCCTAGCTTCATCCCATTTGCCAGTATCACGGCCTCTGGGTCAGATAGCAGCCGTTTTGAGTGGTCAGAGTATTACCGGGCGGTCTTGCGTGCTCTTGATGATCCGTTTGTAGATGGCAAAATCGCTCGGATACGCACCAAAGAACTGCGCGAAGCTATGGAAACGGCACTGCTTGAGCGTAAGCCCCTCGCCATCATCGTCGATGAAGCTCATCACCTAGCGGAAGCTGCCAGTGGCAGTCGTCTGGTGAGTCAACTCAATAACCTCAAACATTTTGAGAATGCCACCGGGGTAAGCCACATTCTGGTGGGTACCTATGAAATGCGCCCCTTTCGCAAAGTCAATGCCCAACTGGCCTGCCGCAGTATCGATGTTCATTTTCCCCGCTATGATGCGACCATTGAGCAGGATGCTCAGGTGTTTCAAAGTGTGGTGTGGGCGTTACAGCGACAACTTCCAGTCGAGAAAGAACCGCCGCTACTCAATCACTGGGAGTTTTTGTATGCGCGAAGTATTGGCTGTATCGGCTTGTTGAAAATGCATCTCAACCGAGCGCTCAACCTAGCCCTGACAGAAAAAGCGAAAACCATCACCTTGGCCCACTTGCGCAAAACCGCTCTATCGGAAGCACAAGTAGAACTAGCTTTACGCAATGCGTTGGAAAGTGAGGCAGAGTTGGCGGAGTCCGAGGGGGCAGACGAGCGACTACTGACCCTGTTGGGACTGCGAGGTGGGCGGGAGTTGCAATCTCCTAAAACACAGGAAGAAGAACAAGGATCAAAACCCAAGAGGCAGGGGAGACGTGGAACACGCGCACCCAATCGTGATAGCATTGAATCAAAGCCTGATGAGGCTTCATCAATCCCTCTCATCAACGAAGAGCAGGCCGCAGGATGAGCATGACTGAGAATCCCGCTGTGAAAGTTCTGATGACACGTCAAGTAGCAGGAGAAAGGCTCAAAGACAACGATGTTCCTTTGCGCAGTAAGCTCTATGGGCTTGTTCCATGTGGGTTGGGGACAGTATGGCAAGAGAGCTTGACCAGCTATCTCAACCGTCTCGCAGGACTGCATCATGTTTCTCCTCTCCATCTCGCTGCGCAGGAGATTGTCCCTCACCTGACTCAAGGCTATTCACGACAACAGCTCTCTGTTTTTAGTTGGTCAACTTCGATGAGTGTCAACGGAAATGGGCCTCTTGCGCGAGAATGGGCCAGCATCCTTGAGGGACTCACCAAACGCTCTGATCTTCACTTTCTCACTCTGCAATGGTGGGTAAGCGATCTTCCATCTCACAAACTGCTCCGCGAAAAGCCTGCTTGGTGCCCCATGTGTTATGCAGAATGGAAAGATCAGAAAACGCCTATCTATGAGCCGCTGCTCTGGATATTCCCAACAGTGACAATGTGCATGAAACACCTCTGTAAGTTAGAGGAGTATTGCCCTAGCTGTGGGAAGCGACAATCCTTTATCAGATTTCAAACAGCTCTAGATCAGTGCGTTCGCTGTCATACTTGGTTAGGATCATGTGCTCCTGCGCTTTTGCCTGCGCATTCAGAAGCTCTTGAGTGGCAGAGATGGGTCATACATGCCTTAGAGGAATTGCGTTCCGTCATGGTTTCTTCTGCCCTTCCGCCCTGGGAGCAGTTTTTCATGAATCTGAGTAGGAGTTGTGAAGGCCGGGGCGAACAATCACGATTGGCAGGACTGGTCGGTGTGGCACGGGGGCAACTCGCCACTTGGTTACGCCGATCCCACACGCCAACGTTGCAAAGCATCCTTGAGTTTTGTTACGTTTGCAATGTGACGCCACTGCAGATACTGACAGGCAATCTCACTGTGCTCAAACAGGTCATTGCCGAAGGCAAAGCTTATCGATCTCCTCGTGCTCGGCGTTCGGTGCGCTCAGTAGATCGTGAGCACTGCTTGGAGCGCATACAAGCCATCCTGGATGGGAGAGAAGAACCGCTTGGATATGTTCAGCTTGCACAGCAGTTGGGATACGGGGGCAACATCCTCCTCTATCACTTCCCGCAAGAATGTGCCAAGCTCTCACAACAAATTAAGGAATATCGACGGCAACGGAAAGAGCAGCGGTTAGCACAAGTTCAGGAAGAAGTGCGGCAAGCCATGTTGTCGCTCCACGCACAAGGGATCTATCCTTCACAAAACAAGGTCGCTGATCTGCTCTCAGACCCAAATTTACTGTTCCAGCCAGAAGCCAAAGCAACCTGGCGCACGTTCTGTCAAGAACTTGGTTGGGATCACAGGCGCATTCCTCCTTTATGATAGTGCTGGATGCGCCAAACTTACGTCCCGAACGCGCCAAACTCAAGTCCAATCTACACAAGTGTTCGAGGTTCCGTACAAAAAGTGTGCGAGATTTGGCACAATCTACCACTCATTGGTTATTGACATCAGGGAGACGTAACGCGGCAGAAACGGCGCTGTTTCTGCGGTACTAGAGCTATCATTTCCTACTCAGCGTATTAGTTTACGGGGTACAAGTGTCCTGTTGGCTTGCAGAGATGTCGAGGGTGAGCGTATTCGATAGAGAGATCATCGATCGTGAACTGAGTGCCAGCATAGGCATTTAGCGCTACTATCATCTGCTCAATTTCCGTCGTAAACCACTGGTTCCGCGTGACAAAAACAAGGACGGCTGACTCACCCAGGCCTGATTGCATTGCAATGTATTGTGGGGTGAGATCATACTCTGCAAGCAGTTGGGCGAATGTTGGTTTGGCAGGGATTGGCTGTAGCCCACTCTCTGATGACGTAAGCAATGCACCTGACAACAAAGGTTGCAATATCGACAGATATATTTCCTGCAAACTTCCCCCAAAAAGAAGATGCCCACCGTTTTGTTTAATACAACCTTCCCACTTGCTATAGCGCAAGTGGTAAAAGTTTATTTTTCATACACAAGGAGCAATGTTGAACAATTGTGACACTCAAGAAAATTTTGCTTGAAGGAGAGAGCGAAGAAAGGGCATCCTTATTCTGGTCGGCTGATCCGGCGGAGTGGTCGCCAATAGCGTCTCCATCTACGAACTTGGCTCATGCCATACCCTTGACCGCCGATGACTATTTGCGACAGCACGCATCTCGTACTGCTTTGCCAACCGGTCTCAAAGAAACGAGTGGCGCACAGCATATGCAGATGATTACGATGGCGAAAGCTAAAAGGACAGCCCAAGAAACGACGACAGGCAATTGGTTGCAGCGCTGGCTACCAGCGATCATCGTCGTTCTGCTCTTAGTCGGTTTACTCGGTGCTCTGCTTTCATCCTTCTTATTTCCCGCTGGCTAAAGCCCCTGAGCAAAGAACATGAACAAGCGATCAGAAAGACAAAAAGCCCTTCTGATCGCTTGCTTATCTGTAGCGGTTACACAAGCTAAATTCCCTCTCATATGGTAGAGAGTGGAAGAACCGACTAGGAGATTGCTAACCGCGAATAATAACTATGAGAGACCAACATCAAAAGCGTCTGGAAAAAAGCAGGGTCACGCATCTCTAGATGTTTGAGAAGCGCCTTCTGTTTCTCCAGAGGAGCTTTACAAAAGTTGCCACCAGCGAAAGTGGTGAGGTCACGCAAGACAGTGCGTAACCGCTGTAGATGTAACATCGGCGTTCTGCTATTCGCTGCATGCGGCAAGAGATGAAATAGAAACTCGTCGATGAGTTGCAGGCTTGACGGAGGAGGAAAATCTTCGTCTGCTGGTATCAGCAGATCGATGATTGTATTCAATTGACAACGTTCGTCGCCACTAAGGTCAACAGTACGTCTGGACGGTATCAGTACATCATGAAATATATCACGCATGGGAAGAGTTCCTCTTAGAATTGTTAATGACCATTTCCACCGCCTTTAATGTTATCATATAATTTGGTCATAATTCAACCCAAAACAGGTGGTTTTTTCCAATATATGATAAGGGCTATGCTTAACCACATCCTGATATCGGATGAGATTAAGCACAGGATTCAAGGACGATACTAGATGAGTCTATTTGTTTCATGGTAATAGATGGAAAGCGCATCTTCCGGCTAAAAGACGATCGTCTTGTTTGCATATACTAACACACGATCTTCCGTGTGCAGTCGCACAGCTTCCGCCAGCACACGGCGTTCCACGTCTTTGCCTTTGCGCACAAGATCTTCTGCCGTATCGCGATGGTTACAGTGAACAACATCCTGAGCAATAATAGGGCCCTCATCCAGATCACTAGTCACGTAATGAGCAGTAGCACCAACGATTTTCACACCACGCTCAAAGGCACGGTGATAGGGATTGGCACCGATAAAGGCTGGTAAGAAGCTATGATGAATATTGATAATCTGGCAAGGATAAGCGCTCACAAAGAAGGGTTCCAGAATCTGCATATAGCGGGCGAGAATCAGGAAGTCCACTTTGCCCTCTACGAATGCGAGGAGACGTTCCTGGTCTGCACGGCGCGAAGCTCGCTGCACAGGAAAATGGTGGAATACAATACCGTACATCTCGGCTAAGGTTGCCAGATCGGGATGATTGCTCACGATAAAAGGGATATCCATGCATAATTCGCCACTCTTCCAGCGCCAGAGCAGATCAACCAAGCAGTGATCAAGCCGGGATACGAAGATACCTGCACGCTTACGGTAATGGGAATAGTGCACGTTCCACTGCATCTGAAACTGTTCAGCAATCGGGGTAAACGTCCTTACCAGCTCCTGCGGAGTAAGAGCAAAACCCTCCTCGACAAATCTGGTACGCATAAAAAACATGCATTCTTGCTGATTGGTAGAATGCTGATCTGATTCGATGACATTGCCGTTATATTCAAAGATAAAGCGCGAAACAGACGCGACAATACCTGGTCTATCTGGACATGAAATGAGTAGCGTGATCGTTGGTTTCTGTATTGACAAGTACAACCCTCCCAAATGCTAACTGTGCGAGTCACTCTCTTGCTCAGTAACTCATCCTTGTTTTAAGATATAATCAAGCGACCTGTTTGGAAAAGAACTATCCTTTTCCCCCGTATTCGACTTGCACTCCTATATGCCCTATGATATACTCAATGTAGCTCAGTATATTGTTGCCAGACACTTTTAGCAAACGGCACACCGTAGAAAGGCGTCCGACATGGTCCTTAGGAGCGACGAGTTACATCGTAATTTGCAACACCTCAATGGCATGCTGACAACACATGAAGCAGCCAGACAGCTTGACCTCAGTTATTGGCACTTTATGCACTTAGTAGAGGCGGGACGGATACCAGGCGTACGCATAGTTGACAGATGGCTCTTCTCCCTTGACGATTTAGACGATTATCGACGTAGTAAGTATGGTGCCCTGGAAGATCTAGCACGCGCAGCATTAGATCACCCAGCTATCGATCTCACTGAGAAACAAGCCACCATCTGTCGTCACCTCATCAATAATGAACGTCCTTCAGCAATAGCCAGAAAACTCCAGCAATCCCGTCAGGCAGTCCACTCACAAATCTCTCTTATTCGCGAAAAAGTCTCTCGCATACAGGGTTTCAAGCGCCAGCACAACCCACTCTCACTCTCCGAAGGCAGGGCCTGACATGCCATAGCAACTTCTCTCTCTCATCACACATGCCATGCGCAAGCACACCATAGGTGACTCGCTTATGGCCATGATCAATAGCTAGCTACGCGCGAGCCATCGTTGCTCGCTAGCCGTAGCCATCCTTAGATCTTTAGCTGCGTGGGCGCGCCATAAGCCCAGATTGCCTGAGATCATCATGTCACCATGAGGCACCGCCTCATATGGACAAAGCGCCGAGCCGCATAACAATGCACGGCGTGGGCTTGTTACTGACAAAAATGGTTACTGCTGCCTATCAGTAACAGCCGAGCGCAAGAGCAGCGCTCCATGTCCGCTACTGGCAAAGACTTCTTCGTTTGTCAAAGCAGCCTCCTCAGCGTAAAACCTCTAAGACTAGTATAACATCACTTGGCCTCAGAAATACATTAATGTTTCGCTAAGATATTCTTTCTTTGCCGCCTATTCATCTTACGGGAACAGAGAAACGTAATATAGAGAAAGACCCACATTGCTACACAAACGAGGAAAAATAATGATGAAGGAACAGACAAACAGCTCACCCCATCCATCACGAACCTACCAACCAATTGAAGATTACGCCATTATTGGCGATCTGCATACCGTGGCCCTGGTCGGCAAAAACGGCTCGATTGACTGGTGTTGCTTACCCCGCTTCGACTCGCCCAGTGTCTTTGGCGCTCTCCTTGATGTCAGCAAAGGCGGCTTCTTCAGTATCGCGCCACTGGAAACTCCCGGTATGAGACATAAACAGCTCTACCTGCCAGAGACTAACATTCTGATCACGCGCTTCCTCACCATTGACGGCCTTGCCGAAATTACCGATTTTATGCCGATCAAGCAGGAAGATAGTCCCGAACACCAACACCATATTGTGCGTTCGCTGGCTGTCGTACGAGGCAGTCTTGAGTTCGAGATGATTTGTTGCCCCGCCTTCAACTATGCACGGGACACACATCACGTGCAAATGACTGATCAAGGAGCACTTTTCCTCAGCGATAAGCTGTGTCTTGCTCTCGTGACAACTGTCCCGTTGCAAGAGGACGGATGTGGCGGAGTGCGAGCACACTTTACCTTACAAGCAGGACAAGCCACGTACTTCCTGCTAGAGAGTGCCAAAGACCATCGCATTACAGCGTCTGACTATTCAGAAGAACGCTATCAAGCAGAATTTCAACGTACCCAGCGCTTCTGGCAAAGCTGGCTTAGTCAATGTCAATACCAGGGCAGATGGCGCGAAATGGTACAACGCTCAGCCCTTGTCTTAAAGCTCCTGACGTATGCCCCAACAGGAGCGATCATTGCAGCACCCACCACCAGTCTCCCAGAAACGATCGGCGGTACACGCAACTGGGACTATCGCTATACCTGGCTACGCGATGCGGCCTTCTCGCTCTTCAGTCTGCTTACCCTCGGTCTGACACAGGAAGCCGAAGCATTTATGGGTTGGCTAGACGCCCGTTGCCACGAGTTACAGAAGAATGGCACCCTCCAACCGATGTATGGGATTGACGGAGAGCACGATCTCACCGAAATTACGCTCGACCACCTGGAAGGCTATCGCCAGAGTCGCCCCGTGCGTATCGGCAATGGCGCATATAAACAAAAACAACTCGACATCTATGGCGAGCTTATGGATGCGATCTACATTTACAACCGTTACGCCGCCATCTCTTATGACCTCTGGACAAACCTGCGCCGCTTATTAGGCTGGCTACAGAAACACTGGCAAGAACCTGATGAAGGTATCTGGGAGGTACGTGGTGGCCCAAAAAAATTTGTCCATTCACGCTTACAATGCTGGGCCGCCTTTGACCGCGCTATCCGCCTTGCGCAACATCGCGGACTACCGGCACCGACGGTGCAATGGATGCAAACGAGCGCCGAGATCTATGAAGAGATTATGACACAGGGCTGGAGCGACCAGCAACAGAGCTTTGTACAATACTATGGCAACGATGCGGTAGATGCCAGCGCACTCCTGATGGTTATCACCAAGTTTACTGGTCCTACCGATCCACGTATGCTCAGTACCATCGATCGTATTCAACGAGACTTAGCCAGTGATTCGCTAGTTCATCGCTATAACCCCCAAAGTGCTGCAAACGATGGCTTAGGTAGCCTCGAAGGTACGTTCAGCCCTTGCAGCTTCTGGATGGCCGAAACGCTTGCCCGCGCCGGGCGTCTGGAGGATGCTCGCCTGATGCTAGAGAAGATGCTATCCTATAGTAACCACGTGGGCCTGTTCGCCGAAGAGATTGGTCCTACAGGAGAAGCACTGGGCAACTACCCACAGGCATTTACACACCTCTCGCTCATTACAGCCTGTCATACGCTCGACCAAGCACTGAATAAAACACGGCCTTCTTCATTTTAGATTGCAAGCGGAGAGCAGAGGAATAAAAAAAAGACTACATCTCAGAGCAAGTTCAGTCCAGGATCGTCTTGCTCTGAACTGAACTTACTACCTGATTCAATCGGTCGGCTCATAGCCCTGGGCAAAAAAGTTTTTGCGCCATACGCGTACATGCCCCCGCGCATAGCCAACAGACCTCACGAGCTGATCCACGGTGAGCACAGGGTCCTGGCGTAACAATTCGTGTACACGCTGTTTGCCAGTTTTCCTATATCCTCTTTGTCGCTCATAAAGGTATTTCGGTTGTCTGAGTCTCCCAGATTGATGCAACATGTTAATCATTACAATTGATACCTCCAAATAGAATTTGTCCTACGCACAATGTCCTCCAAAAGTTCCTTCTCGCCTATACTTCCCAACTAGAGCAGAGTTATGGCAATTCGATGAGAGGAATACGCCCATCAACGCATCACCCACTTCTGAGAGTTGAAGAGCCAGTGGAATGCGCACACAAGGCACCCATGAGCATGCAGAGAAGTTGGCAGCACTTCTCGTCATTATTCTCCCCCATCGATCTACTATCCGCATACAAATATCTATCATATTCTACCACTAGAGCTGCTTCTTTGCACTAGCAACACAAAGACCATGCTGTGTGCCATTTTTTTACACCCATGGGGCAACCTGTTCGTAGTATGTCCCTACCAGTTGAAAAGATACTCCTATTCTGCTAGACTACATGCGGCGCACAAGAGCCTATAAGAACAGGATAGCAGCATAGTCAACGCATTATGCTCCTCGCTGATTTTGTGTAAGCGGCATGAAGGTGTTATTCATTCAAAAATAGGCAACAATGTAGATATTACAACAAAAAGGACCAGGATGGTATAATAATTTGTACCACTGTGGTAGAGACAAACCATCTACTTAACAGTCAAAATGAGGTATAACAACACAATGGTAATGACTGAACCGGCCTTGCAAAAGGATCTAAGGGTGATTGAAAGAACTGATATTCGTAACGTGGCAATTATCGCACATGTTGATCATGGAAAAACGACGCTTGTAGATGGATTGCTCAAACAAAGTCACATCTTCCGCGACAATCAGCAAGTGGGCGAACTGATCATGGACTCTAACGATCAGGAACGTGAGCGTGGCATTACGATCCTAGCGAAAAATACAGCGATCACGTACCGAGGCATCAAAATCAATATTATTGATACACCCGGACATGCTGACTTTGGTGGCGAGGTTGAGCGTGTGCTCAATATGGCAGACGGCTGCATCCTCCTTGTAGATGCTGTGGAGGGTCCTATGCCACAGACCCGCTTCGTGCTGCAAAAAGCGCTAGAACTGGATCTTCAACCTATTGTCGTGATTAATAAAATAGATCGTCGCGACGCCCGCATCGATCAAGTGCGTGAGTGGACGAACGATCTTTTTCTCGAACTGGCAACATCGGATAAGCATCTCGATTTTCCTATTCTCTATGCTATTGGCCGCGATGGTGTTGCGATGTACCATCCCGACGATCAGCGCGTCAACCTGGAGCCGCTGTTTGAGACGATCGTCAAGGTCATCCCTGCGCCACGCGTGAATGCTGATGCACCACTGCAAATGCTTGTCGCAGCTCTGGACTACGATGATTACAAAGGCAAGTACGCTATTGGCCGTATTGTGCGTGGCCGGATCTCGCCCAATACTTTTGTGGCACGTATCAACCGCGATGGTGCCGTTTCGCGCCAGAAGATTAATCTTGCCCTGGTCTATAGGGGTCTACAGCGCGTTGAGGTACCAGAAGCCTTAGCGGGCGATATCGTTGCGCTGACCGGGATTGCCGATGCTAATATCGGCGAGACGATCGCTGACGTTGATGCACCAGAGGCGCTACCAGCCATTGCGATCTCAGAGCCTACGCTAAAAATGACCTTTGGTGTCAATACTAGCCCCTTCGCGGGACGTGAAGGCAAATTTCCCACGTCACGGCAACTGCGCGCGCGCCTCTACCGCGAACTGGAGACCAACGTCAGCCTACGCGTCGAGGATGGAAATACACCTGACGAGTTTATTGTTTCTGGACGCGGTGAACTGCACCTTTCTGTCCTCATCGAGACAATGCGCCGCGAAGGCTATGAATTCCAGGTATCGCGTCCAGAAGTGATCACACGCGAAGATGAGCATGGCCATGTGTTAGAACCACTTGAGCATCTCGTCATCGATACCAAAGATACCTACATTGGCCCGCTGACCGAGAATCTGGCCACACGTAAAGCACAGCTTACGAATATGACAAACGACGGTTTAGGGAACGTACGCCTGGAGTATAAGCTCCCGACACGCGGCTTGATCGGTTTCCGTAATGCCTTCCTGACACTGACCAAGGGCAATGGGGCCATGAGTAGCATCCTGCTTGGCTTTGAACGCTGGTTAGGCAAGATGGGTTCTGTCCGTATGGGTGCCCTTATCGCCTCCGAAACAGGGGTAGCAGTGACTTATGGTCTGAGCAATGCGCAACAGCGCGGTGATACCTTTATTGAACCTAGCACCGCTGTATACGAAGGCATGATTATTGGCCTCAATAGTCGTCCTGCCGACTTACCTGTCAACGTCTGTAAAGAAAAGCAGAAAACCAATATTCGCTCGTCTACAGCCGATATCGCAGTCCGGTTGACCCCTGCCATTATTATGAGCCTAGAACAATCGCTAGACTTCATTAATAACGATGAACTGGTCGAGGTCACGCCCCGGAATATCCGCCTGCGCAAACGCTACCTGACGCAACACGAACGCTCTCGTATGCGAGAACAAGACTAGTGCTTCCATCATAGCTATCATAGCCACAAATAACGAGAGAAGCCCACAAATCACACAGGACTGCAACCAATTAGCCTTGTGTGGTTTGTGGGCTTCTCTCGCCTTTTAATTGATGAGATCACGAGACTGACAACCTCACGGGTCAATGACCTCATCTGACTCAATGATCTCATCACGCTCTTCTAACTCGGCTAATAACATCAGCTCTTCGTACTCTTCGCGACAGGAGGAAGTACAAAGTGCCAAATGCCTGGCTACTCCAGCAACCTCCCAATCTGAGAGATCAGCAAGGGGATGCTCAGGGCGAGTTGCTTCATAATAAGCGGGGAGACGTGCACGACACTGATCACACGTCAACGTTGGCCCAGCAATTAATGCCTCAGACAAACGTACAACGCCACGCTGGCAGAGTGGACATGAGCGAATATGAGCCGCAATATCATTGCCTGCCATACTGCTCTCGCCATCCTCCCACCTGACACTATTTAATAACCGTAGTAATGTTTCACATTGCATTATAAATCGTCATTCTTCATTGTTATTTTGCTTAAAAACGGGATAGACTATCCATAGTGGACAAGCTAAATATAGCACATCTGTACGTATATGACAAGAGCTGATGCACATAAGAAACCCGCCTCGCCCCATAAGGGATCTACGGCGGGTTCTTTCGTAATTGCGTATGCGACTTACGATGACAACAATCTACTCGTCCATTAAAGAGCGTAGGATCTTTATCACCTCTGGCTTTGTACGTAGAGTCTTCAATGCACGATGCCGCCAGAGATAAATATCCTGGAGCGACACATGCAAACGTTTGGCAACTTCTTGCTCATCCAGACCAGCTATGCTGTACAAAAGCACCTGACGATAGCGGGGATTACGCATAGCGAAAATGATTTTAAGCAGCGTCTGCCGTAATTCAAGCGCCACTAGACGCTCAGCTGGATCACGCACGGTTGTATCAATCCATTCCTCGGTGACAGCGGCTGGTAAAGCATCTAGAGAGAACTCTCTATCGCGTTTGTAGCTTTGCAGAGATGCACTAGCCTGGCGAATCAGAATTATCTGCGTCCATTTCAAAAATGATGCTGGATCTCTCAGTTCTGTGCACTCGACCCCACAGAGCTTACGTTGCAATGTCTCCATTGTCTGTTGCAAAACGTCGTCCATTGCTCCGGTATATGTCTGCAATGATCCTGCACACCGCAAATTACGCAATATGCGCTCCAGATAGACACATAAGTTACCAAATGCTATGTTGCATATCTCACTATCAGTTGATCGACATGCTTCATACAGTTCATGACTACAAATACGTTGCGCAATACGTTTAAGTACAGGAAAAGAAGGATGCTCATCTTCTTCACATATTTGTTCCCATTCCTTGCGTATCCTGATGGATAATGTATCCACCGTAAGTATCCCCTGTACATACGTTTGGACTGCCTTCTGAGCTACGTCACGGCAATGGGCTTCCAGATTGCCGCTCAAATCACTCATAAGCCGATCTTTCATCATTTTGAACTACCTCCGTACAAAAGGCTTGATGGCAAGCCTCTACACCATCTTGTCAAAAGAACCAGGCAAAATTGCAAGTTTTTCAGAAGAATCCTTACCTGTATTAATAGACGAAGATGAACTACCCATCTTGAAAAAAGTTTTACGCGATAGCGCACGCACCAGCTATTAAAAGGAGCCAGCCATGACTGCATCTCTTCAACAAGCTACTTCGATCGTTATTTTAGCGCTTATAGTATTGACGAATATTATCGCAGGAATGGGAAAACCGATGATCCTGTCACCCAACTTCACTCATCGCCGTCAGGCTGAGACTGACCACGATGGAAGTGGAGGATGCCCACCGCCACCGTTTGACTCTAAAAACTCTCCGAATGGAGGATGCCCACCGCCACCATTTGAATTTCATGCCGCTTGTTAACACGCCTGCCACATGTGGGGTGCCTTAAGGTAACTCACGTTTGCCACAACAAAAAGGGACCCTGGTTTTCTTGGTTGAAAGAAAACCGGGTCCCTTTTTACATGCCTATCTGTACTGATTGTTTTTTCACGCACGAAGTAGTATCATGAACATGCATTACAAAGCAACTATCGAAGGAATGCATTTACTTGAGCAAGACAAGCGCATTACCCAAAGTCACACTGTATACTAAGGCAGGCTGTCACCTGTGCGAGGATGCACGCAACTTACTCGATGAGATCGCCGCACTGACGCCATTTGAACTGACAGAAATTGATATTCGCAGCGATAGACACATCTTCGCACAATATCGCTATCGCATACCAGTTATCCTTATCAATGAAACGCTCATCGCTGAGGGCCGTATAGAATATAGCGATCTAGCGCAAGCATTTCATATGTGAAGTACCCTACGGCTAAAGCCAAGGGGCTTCTACGAGACCCTATTTCACTATCACTGTACATGCTCGTAAGCGAGCATATTTATCAATTAGGGACTTTGATCAATGAATAAGTTTCGACCGCCCATGCTGCCTTCTTTCCTAGTGCACAATCCCAAAACCCTTTGGGGAATGGGAAACTTTGGGGACATCCCAAACCCCGCCAGGGATGCTTTGCTCCCTGGACCCCCAAGCCCTACTACCTGTCTTGTTTCTGCACTAGTGATACTGACCTTTTTGCTTGCTGCTTGTGGCAGTAGCACTGGCATGACAAATAGCAGCAATACAACAACATCAATAGCGGGAACGAAGAAGATTTCCATTGGCCTTGGCTATATCCCTGATGTACAGTTTGCACCGTTTTATGTAGCTAAGAGCAAAGGGTATTATAGTGCAGTTGGTCTTGATGTCACCTTCAATCACGGTATTGCCCCCGACTTGATTGGTGCAATGGTAGCTGGCAAAAGTGACTTTGTTTTCGCCAGTGGAGATGAGACGTTAGTGGCACGTGACAAGCATGTGCCCGTCATTGACGTAGCAACGATCTTCCAGCAGTATCCAGTCAGCTTAATCGTGCCTGCCGACTCACCCATTAAGACACTGGACGAACTGAAAGGACATACAATCGGCGTGCCAGGTCCATTTGGTGCAACATATACAGGTCTGCTGGCACTGCTCTACAAAGCGCACCTGTCGTTATCAGATGTCCAGGTACAATCTATTGGTTTTACGCAGGTAGCTGCGCTGTTAGCCCATCGTGTCGATGCTATAATGGGATATACCAATAATGAGCCGCTACAGTTGAAGCAACACGGTGCTG
Organism: Chloroflexota bacterium; assembly: GCA_005879655.1. The sequence goes on from VBJK01000079.1 coordinate 17,023, forward strand.
CTGTACGTAGCTTTGCAGTGGCAGATTACCAGCCACTAGTCTCAAATGGCATTGTCACCACCGAGGATACCTATCAGCATCAGCCGCAAGTTGTGCGCAACTTTGTACAGGCAACATTGAAGGGCTTAAAGGACGTGATCGCTGATCCACAGGGAGCAGTAGAGACAAGCAAGCGTTACATTCCTGGTCTCACTGACAGCTCACAAGCATTAGTTGTGCTCAAAGCGACCATTCCACTATGGCAAGGAAGTGGCCAACTCGGTTATAATGATAATGCTACTTGGCAATCCATGGCGCAGTTTCTTGTCGCGCAAAAGATCGTTTCGCCGGTGAAAGATCTTCATCAGGCTTATACGAATCAAGCGGTTGTTTGAAACGTATACCATACAAGGCGTGAAGCGTTGTCCGTACCATGTTTCAAATGATGTAGTTGCCAAATTGTAGTGATTAATGTATAAAATGCATTGAATGAGCTGTCTTTTGGGAGGTTAGAACTTACCCAACTATCTTTTTGTAACAGAAAAACGTGAAAGATAGTCTAAGAGAGGAGCCAAATGAGTAATAGCCCTGATCGATGCACAAAGTTACGTACACTCCATGCACGCCTTACTAATGAAGTGAAGATTTTAAGGGAAAATATCCAAAGAGCGGAACAGGATGGTATTCATCCCTCAATTGAAGCACTGAATAAGATAAAGACTCTGCAAGCGTCATTGCATACTGTTTCACAGCAGTTGCAAAATTGTCCTCCTGAACAGAGTATTCCTGCAGCGGTGGAAGTATCAACTTCATCACTGCTCAAACAGGTGAAGTCTTCCTTACCAGCGCAAAGGGTCAGACAATGGTTCCCTGATTCAGAGCAGCATGACGAAGATCTTGACTTGTAGAGCTTTGTGAATAGTGCTGGTGATCTATACATTACCTAACGGTAAGGTAATGTATAGATCGCTAGATTTTTAAACGAGACATTTGCTCCCACATCGGCCCCTAAACCCATTGTCCCACTCAGATAGGTATCACTCTGCGCATCCCCTTGCCATGCACCATTGAGATACAAGCCATAGGTATTACCACGGACCACGACATCCATGGTGACAGTGCCATTGAGTGTACCTTGCAACTGACGCCCATACAGCGTACTGGGGGCACCCGTTATGTCGTCATAGGAATAGGCAACCCAACCTGATTGACTGACAATAAAGACGTATGTGCCTTGACGAGGGTCTGGCTGGCTACGGAAAAAGATACCAAATGAGCCACGCGCATCGGGACGAACAGTGACTTGTACTTGAATGACGTAGTCCCTAGGCAATTGGTCCTGGCCAGGTAAGGCTTTT
>VBJK01000079.1:18372-37384 GCA_005879655.1 Chloroflexota bacterium
ACGTTGGCTTGGTATTGAGCGTCATATTCCACTGAGCACACTGGTTATCACATTTTGCGCCTGGTAGCGCTGTAGCATAAATGAGCTGGCCAACAGGAACCATGGCTTGTGGTAACTGTGGTGATTTCACCGGAGTCGGTATAGTAGTCGTTACTTGCTTGATGATCGTGACTTCAGTTTTCTGCGGTGTGCGACCTAAATAGAGGTATGATGCAAAACCGCCCATTACAATCAGCAGCGCAAGTATACCCCCCAGAATGGCCATTGGAAAGGGACGCCCTGACGGTCGCGCAACAGCGTCATAGCGCTCTACTTGTTCAAATTTGAACGCAGCAGCTGGTTCCTCTCCCTTTTGTGTAAGAGTCTTTACCGGTAAACGCGGTGCCTTTTCGGTCGCCGTATTATGAATCCTAGCGGCCTTGGCCAGATCTCCCCTTTGCGCTTGAGCTTGCTGGTGAGCACTAATAGGATACACTTCTTGCCCGGTAAGATCTACTGTGGGCATCGCTGCGAGCGAATCTAGCTCTATTTCGGACTGCCTACTGGTATTGTTGCTATCACCATATATCCCTGGTTCCATGGGCATTTTGGTCTGTACAGGCGGGTCCAGTGGCACACTACTGTTATATGCCGCAGCGATCAATGTACGAGCAAATATCCCCGCACTGGCATAACGCTGTGCAGGATCTTTTGCAAGTGCCTTCATCACCACGGCTTCCACAGCTGGCGAGATCATAGGATTCAGCTCGCGCAGTGGCGGTGGAGGTTCCAGCGTATGCTTAATGGCAATGGCAACCGGCGAGGTACCAGTAAAGGGTACACGACCAGCCAGCATCTGAAAAAGCACAACACCCAGTGCATACACATCTGTACGTGGATCAACCGGCTTGCCGGTCCCCTGCTCCGGCGAAAGATATTCTGGCGTACCCACGATTGTACCTACACTGGTAATCGTCGCATTTATTATTTTATTCTCTCCATTTAGACCCCCTTGTTCTGTGAAATCCTTGAGCACTTTTGCTAGTCCGAAATCTGCTAGCACGATTCTACCATCCGCGTGAAAAAGGATATTGCCTGGCTTGAGATCACGATGAATAATGCCTTGAGCATGAGCGCAATCGAGTCCAGCAGCGGCCTGCTCGATAATAGGAACTACTTCATCTAGTGGAAGACTGCCTCGCTTTTCTAGTATATCGCGCAGCGTTCCACCCGTCACGTATGGCATAACGAGGTAAGCAATATCATCCTGTTCACCATACTCGTAAATCGGCATAATATTGACATGGTCAAGCGCTGCGATGGCATCAGCCTCGCGGCGGAAACGCGCTAAAAATTCTGCTCGCGGTCTTTTTTCAAGCACGAAACTGGGCATGAGCACTTTGACCGCTACTGTGCGTCTTGGCCGTGATTGTTGCGCTAGATAGACGGCCCCCATACCACCTCGCCCCAGCAGTTTCAGGAGCGCGCACGTTCCGAGCGCTTGACCTATTAATTCGTTGCTATCAGCTAACACGCTCGTCGATCCTCTCAGAAGAAATAGTGCATAGTATAATATCAGCTTTCTGTAAAAATGTATATCGCGAAGAAGGTATTCCTTCTATTTCTGTAAGAGCTAGTAGTAGCTCTATTGCCCGTACATGCGAAAGCGCACGTAATAATCCCTAGGTATGAGTATAGAGCACGCGATATATATATACTATCTCTGTTTTTGCTGACCTGTCACTAGAAGTAGTACCTGTAGAGAGAAATTGACACCTGTGGTTTTTTGACCCCCTCTGACTATAGACGCATGAAGCTCGTCAAATGTTTCAAGATCGTTCACATTTGTTTCTTTTGATTACATTCGGATTCAGTATCTACAGCTAGTGATGCGTAAGCGATCAGAGGCAACCATAAAGGATGGCCATAAGCAGAGGTTTGCCTCTGTACTCCCTTGTTCTTGCCACCTCCGGCGGCAGCAGGGAAGAAAAGGGGTATTTGGGGATACCCCACACCCTGCCAGGATGGCTACCGCCCCCTGGACCCCCGCTTAGCGGGCATGCCTATGGGCATCCTTTATGGTTGCCCTGGCTGCTGAGCAGTTACGTCTCTTCTGCCTCATTATGAGCGTAGCATGGTCATGATCTCTATAAACTTACGATGAGACCGCCTATTCTTTCGGTTGACAACCCCGGCATCTGCTGTTATCCTTATTAACAATAACCCAATATTGAGACTGACCCGCGTTGACCGAATATAGTATGAGGCTGGTACCCGACAGAGATCCGACGTATGGTGAGAGTGCGGAACGGGCCTTACCCCTCAGAACCCTTTCGTGAGCGGCTGTCCGAAGAAAGCCGTAGCTGCGCAATTCATTGCGTTGTTATGTATAGTTCGCCTACAGCGGAGCATGGCAAGTAGGATCAGGTGGGCGGCTCCCACGCAGCAAGTAGCCAGTACAAAGTGGTCTTTCTACCCTCTCTACCACGAGCTAGAGTGGTGGGTCTGCCAATGTTGCAGCCCATTTATGATGAGGAGAAAGACAAGCTGGGTGGTACCACGGGAGCTAGTGTTCCGCTCTCGTCCCTTACTGTTGAGAGGGACGAGAGCGTTTTTGTTGTTCTTTGATTGCCTTCGGGTGATCTCAAAGGCGGTTGCTTATGATTAGCGTTTCTATTATTGGTATAACAGGCTATACAGCTTTAGAATTACTACGCTTATTAGTCCAACACCCGCAGTTTGTGGTGAAATCAGTCACTGCTCGTAGTGCAGTAGGGATGCGCCTGGATGAAATTTATCCGCAACTTCGTGCGGTGGCATATAACGAGACAACACCAGCCGTCAACCCCGCTCTCATCGTTACGGAGGAACCAGCACGGACGGACCTGGCGTTTGTTTGCTTGCCACATGCGGCAGCGGCTGAAAGCGTGGTGAAATTAGTGGAGCAAGGCAGCAAGGTGGTTGATCTGTCTGCTGATTTCCGTTTGCGTGATGTCAAAACCTATGAAAAATGGTATAACCATACGCATCCCGCTCCTGCTCTCTTGGAGACTGCCGTCTACGGTTTATGCGAGCGGTATCGCGATAAAATACAGGGCGCTACCCTGGTCGCTAATCCCGGCTGTCATGTCACTACATCACTCTTGGCTTTGCTTCCCGCAGTACAAGCAGGTATCATTGAGCCAGATATTATTATTGACACAAAGACAGGTGTAAGCGGGGCCGGTCGTACTCCAAAGCTGACTTCGCTCTACGCTGAAGTTAGTGAAGATGTCCAAGCCTATAGTCTCGCAGGACACCGTCATTTGCCAGAGATTACACAGGAACTGGAAGCCGCCGCTACTGCTAGTGGCCATGAGACCGCTACTGGATTGCGCGTGACTTTTATTCCTCATCTCATCCCGATGACGCGTGGGCTACTGGCTACATGTTATGCAAACTTAAAACAGGAGATGACAGCTATCCCAACTAATGAAGATGTATATGATCTCTATAAGCGCTATTATACTAATGAGCCGTTCGTGCATGTGGTGAATCAGCCACCACATACCAAGTGGACGTATGGCACCAATCATTGTTTTGTGTATCCAATAGTTGATGTGCGAACAAAGCGTTTCATTGTAATCTCTTGTTTGGATAACCTGGTCAAAGGCGCTTCAGGCCAAGCAATACAAAATGCTAATAGACTCTATGGATTACCAGAAAGTACTGGACTAGCAAGTATAGGCGTTAATCCATAGCAATTGCGCTCTCTTGTGCTACTCACGAGCGGTGGCACGGAGTGAGGAGATATTCATAAAATGGCAATTACCATTTCAGACACACAGGAACGCGAGATCGTTAGTAACCATCATCTCATTGCGCGTGTACTAGGTGAAGCGCTGACTTACATCGAGCTGTTAAAGGGCAAGATCCTCGTGATAAAATTGGGTGGAAGTACACTTGAGCATCAGCGAGGTGTCTTACAGGATATCATCTGGCTACACACGCTAGGGGCGTTTCCCGTCCTAGTTCATGGGGGAGGCCCATACATTAACGAGTGGTTAACCAAACTCAATTTACCGACGCGTTTCATCGATGGTCTACGCGTCACCGACGCCCCGACACTGGAAGTCGTACGCATGGTGTTACTAGGACAACTCAATCAAGGGCTGGTCTTGATGGCATCTCAGATGGGCGGTAAGGCGGTTGGCCTGAGTGGCACGGATGGTGGTATGGTACAGGCACATATCGCAGATGAGCGTCTAGGCTTTGTGGGTGAGATCGATCACGTCGATCCTACAGCAGTGCTAGCGCTTATCAACCAGGGCTATATTCCGATTATCGCCCCTCTTGGCGAGGGACCGGGTGGTACGTGTCTGAATATCAATGCTGATCTGGTTGCTTCTCATCTTGCTGGAGCACTTAATGCGGAAAAGCTCATCTTTTTGAGTAATGTTGCTGGTATCCGTCGCTCAGATGGTTCGATGATTTCAGAACTGCACGAAACGGAGGCCAGAAAACTTATTGCAGAGGGGGTCATCACTGGTGGTATGATCCCGAAGGTGTCTGCTTGCCTGGAGGCTCTAGCAACGGTTTTACGCGTCCACATTGTGGATGGTGGCGAGGAACATGTCCTGTTACGCGAACTGTTCACCGATCAGGGTGCGGGCACGATGATTACTAAGTAACGTCAGGTAAGATAGCTTACCTTCTACTACGAGAGGATACACGATGGTAAAGCGCGTTGAGCGCCTACGGGGGATGCACGATCTTTTGCCGGATGTGCATCAGCAGCAGCGTTGGGTGATAGAAAAGCTTGGCACATTGCTGGAGCAGGCGGGCTATGCTCGCGTTGATACACCGATTGTTGAGTGTAGCGACCTCTTCCATGCCAGCTTTGGACAGGAGTCGTGGCAGAAGCTCTATGCGTTCCGTTTGCATCAGCGCGATCTCTGTCTGCGTCCTGAATATACAGCTTCGATCTGCCGCCTTTACCTCGATCAGTATCAACGGCAAGCGTTGCCACTGCGTTTGCAGTATGCAGGCCCGATCTTCCGCTATGAAGCGCCAGGGCGCGGTCGTTATCGACAACATACGCAACTTGGTATAGAACTGTTGGGGGGGCGGGCCACGGCTGCCGATGCTGAAATAGTACAGCTAGCGTGTGATGTGTTGCGCGAGCTAGCTATTACGCAGTATCGGCTGGAACTTGGACACATCGGGGTTGCCAGTGGCTTTATCAATCGTTTGCATCTGGATGATCAAGCGGCATTTCTGCTCCTTAGCTTAATGGAGCAGATCAGCCGCTCTGAAGAGGGGGAACAATTAGCGCAGAAACGCTTGGAGGCTTTGTATCCCTCTCATGCTGTGCCTGATCTGGCAGCAAGCAATGGCACACATGGCAATAGTACTGAAGCACGCTACATTACATCGTTGCTGAGCGGGATTAGTATCTCGTTCGGCGACGATGATGCCCGGCGCGAGGTAGTGGAGCGCTTCTTGTGGAAGACAGGACGCAGTGAGCAGCGACGACAGATTTTACATGCACTAGAGTTTCTGCGCGCACTACATGCTCTTTCTGGTCCGCCACCCGATGTGTTCAGCCACGTCAGCGAGCTGCTTGAGCGCTATCAGCTCGATGCCGCACCTCTCACTGAGCTACAGCAATTAGTCACTATTGTTGAGCAGTGTGGTGTGCCTCGCCAGCAGATTCAGCTGAACTTGTCATTAGGACGTGGTGTGAGCTACTACACGGGTCTGGTATTTGAGATCCATGCGCAAGAGGCAGACGGCTTTGATGCACAACTTTGCGGTGGTGGGCGCTATGACCGCTTAATACATGCTGTGGGTGGTCATCGTGATATGAACGCTTGTGGCTTCGCTTTTGGCGTTGAGCGTCTGCTGACACACATTCCTAGTTCTGACCTGCCCACGCTTGCTACAACGCAGGCGCTGGTCATACCTGTGACTGAGATGGAAATGCCTTACGCCTTGCAAGTGGCTCGCAGGTTGCGTTCACAAGGAGTACGTACAGAAGTGGATGTTATTGGTAATGGGGTTGGTGCTGGCTTGAAAGTTGCTGCGAAGAAACAGATTCGCCTGGCACTGATTGTAGGTGAAGACGAACAGCAGAAGAGTGTGGTGACTGTTCACGACCTGGTGACTGGCGAGGAGCAGGTGGCAAGTGTAGAAACGCTAGTGGATCGTATGTTAGAGAAGGAGCACTGTGCATGAGTGCACATGGAGTAACAGGGAAGGGATGTATTCGCCTGGCATTACCCGGCAAGGGGGCGCTAGAAGCAGCGACTCAGACATTCTTCGCTGAATGTGGGATGAAGGTCAGCCGCAGTAATCCGCGCCAGTATCTGGCCAGCATTAAGAGTATGCCCGGCCTTGAGGTGGTATTTCAGCGTGTCGCCGATATTCCCTCTCTGGTACAGAGCGGCGATGCTTTACTGGGTATTACGGGCTATGACATTCTGGGCGAGCATCGTGGGTATGGTGACGAGTATGCGGAAGAGGGCGAGCACGATGATAATTTGATGGTGCTGGCACGCGATCTAGGCTTTGGTGCTTGCCGTCTGGTTGTTGCCGTACCGGAGACATGGATCGATGTCAGTACGTGTGCTGACCTCTGGCATCTGGCCGGTTACTATAAAACGCACAAGAATCGCGGCCTGCGTATCGCTACCAAATACCCGATCCTGACTGGACAGTTCTTGCGCCATCATAACATTACGCACTGCAAAATATTTTCGCCACACGGCGCGCTAGAGGCTGCGCCACTGACTGATACAGCCGATTTAATTGTGGACCTGACCGAGACGGGCACAACGCTACGCGAAAACCGGCTCAAGCTGCTGGACGATGGAGTTGTCTTACGCTCTCAGGCTTGTTTAATTGGCAATGCACGGCTGTTGTGTCAAGATCCGCACGCCTTGCGTCTGACCGAGACGATGCTGGAACTCATGGATGCTCGTCTGCAAGCGCGCAATCGTTCGATGCTCACTGCCTATATACACGGAGAGAGCTTTGAGGCGGTACAACGTATCTGCTCTAGACTCAATCAGCGTCTCAAATCGATGGTCTCTGGTGTTGAATTACAGGTGCTCACCTCTGAGCGCACGAGTGCCACTGCTGAGCCAGGTGGCTATACCATCTCTGGTGTAGCCAACGTTGGCGATTCTGCGCCCGAATTGCTGGAAACGGTGGCGGTTTTGCGTAGCGCAGGTGCCACGCATATCCATGTGACACCGCTCATTTATCGCTTTACTGAAGAGTCTATTAGTGTACGTGCACTGCGCGAACGATTGAAGAGAATTCATTGAGTAATCTGGTTATATTCGATCTAGATGGCGTTATTACCGGTGAAGACGCTTATTGGGATACCGCTGGTCTGGTACTTCACGAACTGCTCTATAGCCCACGCTACTGGAATATTAAGGCTGCCAGCGTCTACCATCCAGCACAAACCGCAGAGCAGTGTCGCCGCGTGAGCAGAGAGACTTTTCCTGACGCAGTGATTATGAGTCTGAAAGCGCGCTCTGTGAATTCCAACTGGGATACCTGTTACGCTGGTTTTTGCCTGTATTTACTAGAGCTACTGGCTCTTGTGCCCGATTTTACCTCTTTGTTGCCCCTGCGGCCAGCGGATGAGGATTGGATTGCTACGTTGCGTCAACAGCTTGCTACCGTGGGTAATATACGGGTTGGCGCTTGCCTGCTCACCTCTTTTGATGCAGAGGTTTTTCAAGGTGCTAGCGGCTTAGAGTTGCTCCAGCGTTTCAATATCCTGGCGCGTGAGGTTATCGGGCAGCCAGTAGAGGGGATTTTTGCGCGCAATAGTCCCTCGTGGAAGTTGTGCCAGACCTTATTTCAGGAATGGTATCTTGGTGAGACCTTCTACACCCAGAAATATGGTCATCCGCCAGCGCAGCCAGGAAAGCCTGGCTGTATTCATTTTGAGCAACCACTTTTGCCGCCTGAACGCATCTGTCAAACGCTTGAGCAATTGCGTGCGCGGGGCTACACCCTTGGTATTGCTACCGGTCGGCCCGGCCAGGAAGCGCTTCCACCCCTGCGCAACTATGGCCTGCTCGCTTGTTTTGAGCAGCAGCATATTGTCACCGATACACAGGTGACACGCGCCGAAGCGAAACTACGCGCGCAAGGCAACACCACCACTCTGCTCAAACCACATCCTTTCCCATTTCTGCTAGCCGCAAACCCCACGTATCAACTGGGACAACCTGCACCCTCACGTGGGAGCTTCATCGTCGTTGGTGATACTCCTAGCGACGTGCAGGGAGCACGTGCAGCAGGAGCACTTACTATTGCTGTCCTGACGGGTGCTCGTACAGCAGAGGCAAAAAGACTATTGGAACAGAGCCAGCCTGATTTTATCGTGCCAGACATCACCCATGTGCCCGCGCTACTTGAGCACATCGATGACCTTGCTACCATACAACGCCTTCAGTTTAGCGAACTTGAGAAGGCACAATTGTTGCTACAACGCTGGTTCTACCACCATATGAACTTGCCCACCGAGCAAGTGACCTTGACGCCTAAAGCAGTCTCGCTCAATTCTTTCAATGGGGTGTATCGTGCTGAACAGCAAGAATACTTTTTCAAAACGCATGTTGAGGAGCAAGGCGTTCTGCAAGAGTATTATCATGCACAGCTCCTCTTGCAGTCAGGTTACAATATTGTCAGGCCATTACGAACATTACATGAAAAAGGTCAGCAGATGGTGATCTATCCCGTTGTACGCTGGCCAGTCATGTTTGACTTGATGCGTGAAGTTGAGCTGAATAATCCCACTCATGCTAACATTGCTATGCTCGCCGCCGCTGAAAAACGTGAGTGTGAGCGGCTCATGCACATCTATCAGCAGACTGGCGCACACAGTACCGCCGAAGAACACGCTCAGGCCCCTATCCATCAGCTCTTCTGGCATCGACTGACTGGTGAACGCCTCAAGAGTTTTTATGAAGGTAAATCTGTGCTCCTGCCAGCTACAACAGAGCACTCTATCTCTTTTGAAAAAATCGCTGCTTACCGCTGGCATATTAACGGCACTGCCCAGCAATATACCCTGGGTGAGTTGATCGAGCGAGCGAAGGTGGTGCTCAACCCCCAACGGGCCGCTTTCACGGTGATCGGGCATGGAGATGCCCATTTCGGGAATGTATTCTTAGTTGTTTCAAACTCTACAACCGGGTCGGGAAAGGACATTAGCTCCCGCTCTCTCCCCACAGAGAGACTATACATACCCAATCCTAATGAGTCAAGTGTAAATGTATTAGAAGAGCAACAAAACTACCTGTATTTTGATCCAGCCTTTGCGGGCCGCCACTGTGTACTGCTCGATATGATTAAGCCTCTTTTCCATAATATCTTCGCTACATGGATGTACTTCCCGCAACAAGTAGCTTCAGGGTTATCACTGCATGTACACATTGATGACGCAACACAGGCTATTTTTATCGAGCATAATTTCAAGCCTCATCCCGTACGCGAGGCGATCTTACAAACGAAAATAGCGTATCTTCTCGATCCGTTGCTTGCTTGGCTAGATGACATTGACGCATTGCCTGATGATTGGCTAGCCATCATGCAGTCGGCGCTGCTCTGTTGTCCATTGCTGACGATCAATCTGTTTGATCAGGCGCGTATGCCTGCGGGCATAAGTTGGTTGGGATTGCTTTATGCGGTATATATGGGTAATAATGGGGTGACATTCTGGAAGGTAGATTTTGATTAATGATTGCGATAATCGATTACGGTGCAGGCAACATTCGTAGCATTGCCAAAGCGCTGGAGCACGTTGGTGCGCAAGTACAGGTGACGGATGATCCTGCTGTGGTCAGGCAAGCGCAAGCTGTGGTCTTGCCTGGCGTAGGTTCTGGCGGCTCAGCGATGGCGCGTATAACGGAGCGTAGTTTAGACGACGCCATTCGTGAAGCTACGCGCCAGGGGAAACCGTTCCTGGGGATCTGCCTGGGCATGCAATTACTGGCCGACCATCATGCGGAGGGAGAGGTAGATGGCTTACAGCTCTTTCGCGGTGAGGTACGGCGCATTCCTCATGGCCCTAAGATCCCGCATATGGGCTGGAACCAAGTGCAACAGCTCCATGCCAACCTGCCCATCTTTGCCGATATTCCTGCTGACGCTTATTTTTACTTTGCCCACTCCTACTATGTGGAGCCGCAGGATCACCAGGGAGTTGCCGCAGTGACAGATTATGGCTCGCCATATTGTAGTGTCATTGCAACGCAGCAAGTCTGGGGTACACAGTTCCATCCTGAAAAGAGTGGTGCTATTGGCTTACAAATTTTGAAGAATTTCGTAAGGTGGATTAAGGTAGTATGATTATTTTGCCCGCTATTGATATCAAGGATGGTCTCTGTGTACGACTCTACCAGGGCGATTATGGCAAAGTCACCACCTATGGTGCTGATCCTGCCGGAGTCGCTTTACGCTGGCAGAACGCCGGGGCAAGCTGGCTACACGTGGTAGATCTTGATGGAGCAGCACAAGGAAAACCTGTCAATACTGAGCTGATCGCGCGTATACGCAAGGAGACGAGGCTACATATCCAGGTCGGTGGAGGGATGCGCTCACCAGAACATATCGCGCAGGTCCTTGACCTTGGTGTTGACCGCGTAATCCTGGGCACAGTCGCACTGACGGATCGTGCACTCTTAGAGGATGCACTGGCACGCTGGGGAGAGCGCATCGTGGTAGGCTTAGATGCGCGCAACGGTCTTGTAGCTATTGCTGGTTGGCATAAAACATCAAAGATACAGGCCACCACCTTAGCCGCAGAACTCTCTGAGCTAGGCGTACAGCGTTTTGTCTACACCGACATTGCTCGTGATGGTGCGCTGACTGGTCCTAACCTGCCCGCACTAGTCGAGATGCAGAAAGCCACTACGCGACCACTCATAGCCTCCGGGGGAGTAAGTTCACTTGCAGACCTGCATGCCCTTGCAGCATTGAAAGTGGAGGGTGCGATTGTGGGGAAGGCAATATACACCGGCAATGTGGATCTGGCCACTGCGCTTCATGAAATAGCATAAGCCATGTAAGGGGAAAAGTCCAGCGATGTTAACCAAACGAATTATTCCCTGCCTCGATGTAGCCAAGGGTCGTGTTGTGAAGGGCATAAATTTCCTCAACCTGCGCGATGCGGGCGATCCGGTCGAACTGGCCTCGTATTATAATGATGAAGGGGCTGATGAGGTCGTTTTCCTGGACATCACAGCATCATATGAAAACCGGGCGACCATGCTCGACGTGGTAAGGCGTACTGCTGAGCAGGTCTTTATTCCTGTCACTGTAGGTGGTGGCATTCGTACCGTAGAAGATATCCGTGCCACACTAGGGGCAGGAGCTGATAAAACATCGCTCAACACTGCTGCGGTACAAAACCCCGATCTGTTGCGCGCGGGAGCCGAGCAGTTTGGCGCACAGTGTATTGTGCTAGCCATCGACGCTCGCTCAAATGCCGCCATGCCCAGTGGTTACGAAGTCTTTATACACGGTGGACGTACTCCCACTGGCATAGACGTTGTAGCATGGGCGCAACGCGGTGTACAGCTAGGTGCGGGCGAAATTCTGTTGACGAGCATGGACCGTGATGGCACGAAACAGGGCTATGACCTCGCTCTGAATGCGACAATATCTGCCGCTGTCACCGTACCAGTAATCGCTTCTGGTGGCGTGGGAACGTTAGAGCACCTCTATGATGGTCTGACAACTGGTAACGCTGATGCCGTATTAGCAGCCTCAATCTTTCATTTTGGAGAGTTTCGCGTGTGTGATGTGAAACAGTATTTGCAGGCAAGAGGGGTTGTGGTGCGTCCCTGCTAAGCCACAAGGATGAGATAGAGCATATGGAATTACCAATTAAATTTGACCAACAGGGCCTAATACCAGCCATTATTCAGGATGATAGCACCGAAGAAGTGCTCATGGTCGCCTTTATGAACCAGGAAGCATTACAACGTACACGTGAGACCGGCAATACTTATTTCTTCAGCCGTTCCCGTAACAAGATTTGGCATAAAGGCGAGCAATCGGGCAACGTGCAAGAAGTACGCGCTATTTTTGTGAATTGCGAGGAGAATAGCTTGCTCATTCGTGTACGGCAGCACGGCGATGCCGCTTGCCATGACGGCTATCACAGCTGTTACTATCGCCGCCTACTGCCTGACAATAGCTATCAAACGGTTGCAGAGCGGATATTTGATCCAGCTGTAGTGTATAAAACTGCCGCACATAGCCAAGCTATTCCTGTGAAAAACGAGACGAATATTGCCGTGAAGCCTACCCGGCAAGAGCTAGTAGAGAAGTTACAATCGGTATTCAGCCAGCTCTATGATGTCTATCTTTATTTGCGCGACCACGATCTAAGCCAACTATCGAATACCTCCCGTCTGTTGCAAGTGCCGAACCAGAGCTATCTTCTCAAGCGCTTAGCCGATGAGCTACAAGAGCTAGCTGATGTGCAAAGCGGCCAGCATGTTCACACTGGACTGCAAGCGGATACAGTGCTGGAGGGGAGCCAAGTAGGCTACTGGCTGTTTCTGTTAGCTGCCAGTTGTGATATTGACTATGCTGATTTTATGCCGCACTGTGCTGTATTCAGTGGCTATAATGAGCACCCTAACGAAGTGGATGTGATCGAGTGGAGGAAGGAGTGCCTTCGCCTGTCGTCTAATGATGAGCCTGTTATTATTGCACGTGGCATACAGTTGGGTTTTGCGTTTGTTGGTTGGGCTTGTGCTGAAGCTGGAGTGAGTCCGTTGGGGCCGGGGGAGTATGATTTAGGGCAGATGAGGGTGAAGGGATTGGTGAAGTGAGCTGTCCCTTCACCCCAGTCTTTTGCTTGCGCTGTGCCACTTCACGAAGAGAACAGAATGCCAATAAGATAAGCCACATACATTGCAATAAGGATATAACCGATACTGCGCCCAACGTACTTGACGCGCGTCAGAAATAATACCTCCAGAAATGCAAAACACATCACTGGCAAAGCGATGAAGAGCAATTTTAGATCTAATGTCACGGGATGGATTACGGCAGCCAGGCCAAGAGTTACTAACAGATTATAAACAAACGAGCCGATAATCCCTCCCATCAATATATCCGACCGTTGCTTGCGCGCAGCAGTGATTGCCAGCGCAATGATTTCGGCTCCCGTACCCAAGGCAACGATCGTCGCTCCAATCACCCCTTGGCCCAGGCCAAGTGAGTTAGCTACTTGCAGTGCATTATCCACAACCAGAGGACCACCGACGGTCATAGCAAGCAGTCCACCCAACGTCCAAGCAATGAGACGCCAGTTACTAAGCAGTACTATCCATCCCCCCGTCTTTGCCCGTGTGTCATTATCATCATCATCATCGTCGTCATCATCGTCATCGTCATCATCATCGCTATGCGCCTCTAACACCAGAGCAGGTTCTATGCGGAAGAGTAGCCAGAGATAGACTACAAAGATTGCCAATAGGCAGAGACCCATCCACCGATTCACCGTGCCAAACGAGAGAAAAACAATTGGACAAACGGTGACTCCAGCCGCCAGGAGAGCCTGCCGTGCGAGCTGTCGATTGTGGTGATGTGGTGCCAGTAGTAGCCCGATGCCTAGCGCCAGTGTCGTAACCGTAATATTTGTTCCCAGTATATTGCCAGTAGCGAGTGTAGGCATCCCACGGAAGGCGGCAATTGCTGCTGTTAGCATCTCTTCAGGTTCCAGTCCGAGCAAAATAATGCTGATCAGCAGAGTGCTGACATGCAACATTTTTGCCAGGTCAGTCACACCATCGACAAAGCGGTCTGCCCCCCACATTAAGAGGATAATGCCTAGAAGTAACAATCCACAAGCAATGAGCAATGTCATTAGTATCTCTCCAGAGGCGTGCAGACATTGTAGAGAGAAGTTCTCCCCACTTATTATATAAAAAAACACAGTGATATGCCAGAACACGCTGTACTTTTATCGCTAAGTATAGCATGCTGGGAAAGATTTCTAGAGAATAAGAGCTTTCTATAGTACTATATGCCTGTGGAAATCCTTTAGCTTTGCTATGAAATAATAACCATTAATAAGAATTTCATTCATCTTTTGACTTTTCTACTTCAATAGACAATATTTCCGGCAGATCATGTCCATATAACCTGTACACTTGTGCTGCGAACTGCTCTAAGGCACCTCGGCAGCGAGTAAGTGTGGCTGTTGCGGCGTCGCGTTGTGGTCCACCAAAGAAGTCGCGCTGATGAATCTTGCGTAGCCAGAGTATCAGTTTGTGTAAATCCTCCTCATTCTCATCCAATTCTGCAAAAGTAAATTTCTGTGCTTGTGTCTCCCTTGCCAGTTCAGCAAGAAAGCGCTCGCAGCGATCAAGAAATTCTTCATAATCTTGCTGACGCTCCGTACGAAAGCGTTCGATAATACGCTCCTCCGGCCCAGTGTGTGTTGCCTGGGTAATGAGCAAGAAGCCCCCTCCCCCTTGAGCTTCCAGCTCTGCCAGCAACAAGTGTAAGCCGCGTTCTAACTCATTACTACGTGGGAGTATCCATACTCCGTTTTGCAGAGCTAATGCTCCAAGTTGCTGCATACGTCGCCAAACAGAGACACGCAAGCTGGATGGAACTGCTGGCGTCTGAGGGAGAAAGAGAAGCCATTGGCGTACAGACATGTTGCATCTCCTCTTGATAACAGTGTTCACACATAATATGCAACATGTGTTTCACTATTCATGTTACAAGGTGAACAAACTTCTGCAAATATGTCCTTTATTATAGCAGAAACACTGGAAATTTGGCATATCCTTAGCTATAATATGACCAGGGGGAGCAATATGGGCACATACGAACATTTAGCAATGATGCTTGGTAGTGGTATTGAGAAGTGAGTAGTACAGTCTCCAGGCCCCTCAGTCAAAGAGTTGCAGCCCCTTGCATGGCAGAGTAGCAGGAAGGGCAGTTGCAAAAGAGTATACGTATTAGCGTAACATAGGATGTCCAGTGGATATAATGACTGCTGGTATGTCTTATTGCCCAGAAAAAAAATGCCTCAGGATAATAGTTCATCTCACAAAAGTACCCAGGAGGAATAGCTTCATGCGTTTCCCACTTCGGCTCTCGCCTATACGCCTATTACTTTTTAGCACAACCTTACTGATACAAATGATATCGGCATTTCCAACCATTGGCTTGCCCTTGTTGCGTCACCAGGTTCCTATGAGCTATACACACATCGGTTTGCTCTTTAGTGTAGGAGCACTCGCATCCATGGTGCTGGAGCCGCTGGTGAATGTTTTAAGCGATCTCACCTCAAGCAAAAAATACTGGGTCATTGGTGCAATGTTTGTGTTGGTTGGGGCTTTTCTGATGGCAGGGCTTGCGCATAGCTTTACAGTACTGCTCATCTCATTTGCCCTCCTCTACCCTGCGCATGATATTGCAGAGGGGGTCGTTCAGACGGCACTGGTAGACGATAATCCCCACAAAAGTACCCGCACGCTGACACGACTGGCCTATTTTGGGAACTCAGGAGACTTTCTGGCCCCGGTGACCGTGGCCATCATTGCCTTCCTGGCTTTAGGCTGGTCTACCTTATGCATCCTGGCAGTAGCCATCTGGTTATGCGTGGCTTTTGTGACGCTCTTTCATCACTTCCCGAAAGTCGCGGATCATGAACAGAGAGAGCAGAAAAGCCGTGTGCTGGCAGGACTACGTCTGGTACAGCATAATCCTATCCTTTTCTGTTGGGTTGTGATGGCCATCTTCCCTATATTTCTCGACGAGGTATTTCGTAGCTTCGCGGGACTCTATCTTCAGGATATGTTGCATATGAGCGATGATCAAGTCGAAGTCCTGCTCTCGATTGAGACCGGAGCGGGCTTTGCTGGATTGCTGCTGACCGAAATTCTGCTCTGGCTCCGCGTGCCGAAACACTGGATGTTGCTCTACTCTGCAATAATTGTCTTCTTCTCTATGCTCAGTCTGCTGTTCACACATCAACTGTGGGCTATGGTGGTCGAACTCTGTCTCACTGGAGCTTGTTCAATAGCCTGGTTCCCCCTGGCGCGGGCACAGGTATATGACCGACTCCCTGGATACAGTGGCGCAGGACGTGCTCTCTTGAGTCTGGGAGCACCTGTGAATGTAATTTTACCAAGCGTTGTTGGCTTCATCGCTGGGGCTTATGGCATCGTTGCTGGTGTGGGCTTTCTGATGCTGGCTCCGATCGGTATCTTCGTGCTGGTTGTCAGTGGTCTGGCACGGGAACACCGCCCGCAAGTGGTACAGGAAGTGCTCTCAGAGACGCTAAGCGCTACACAATCTTCAGTATAGAAACACGGTATGCAACAATTGAGAGACCCGCTGCTAGCTTTCTCAACGCCGCAGGCGTTGAGAAAGCTAGCAGCGGGTCTCTCAATTGTTGGTCGGAAACCTTGACAAAGTAGACGTTATTGCCTATCCTATTAATTGAGAGGTTTTATTTTTGTTTTGTGCATTTTGGAGTATTTTTATGGCATCTCCTCTAAAGAGAGAAAGAGTTACTCCCTTTATCAAGGCTACAGATCGACGTGATAGCGTGCGTCGGTCATCAAAATTGCCTTTGACGCAACGCATGTTTTGGATGCCGGGCGTTGAAGGCGTGAAGGAAGACGAAAAAGCCGTCGCTGGCATCTCAGCAGAGATAGTCGTAGACAGCGGATCTCTGGAGCTAGTGGTCGTTGCACATCCTTCTGATCAATTGGCAAAGGAGTTGGTAGATCTAGCGCGTGAGCAGAAGCGCTCTGCCATGGTGCTTGACGTTTTTGCAGCAGCACAACTTTTCTCGATCTCTATAGACTCTGCTCAAGCGATGATTGAGCCTGATCTTCCTCTTTTTCTCCGTGTACCAGCGCCGCCCATGCTCCGTACTAGCTTTGACGAGGAATTTCTCTTTAATGAGAGCCTGGCAACACTCTGGTCTGTGGCAGCTTTATGCAAATCGCCTGTCATTAATCGACCAACTAGTGATAGTTTTGGAGGGCGCGTTTCCCATTCGGCAGCGTTAACAGAACTCAGAGCGGGTATAAATACAACGTCGCTAGAGATATTTTCCAGTAGTGTAGCGCCTGCACCTGTAATAGATGTAGTAAGACAATGGTATGTGCAAAACATTATGACACAGCAAACCACGGTTTGGCCCGCGCTACCTGAAGGTCACGGTCCCTATTGTGCCCGCTGGTCCGATCCCGAGCCAGTATACGAAGTTGTGGTAGTACTGGGCATAAAAGCATGGCGCTGTACGTCAGTAGAACTCGGCTACTTAGAATTGAATGAGCAGAGTATTGCTCTGGTGCAGCGCTTGGGCCTTATCTTTGCTACTGTCACCTGGGTGATCGCACATGATCTTAGCAGTGCTACTGCTGTCAATATCGAGCCATTTCCCTTGATGGAGCAAGTGAAATACGTATGGCCTGAGTTGGGGCCAGCATTGTTAGAGGAATTGTTCTCATGATCTATGCTATTGGACTTGGTACTGATCGTACTTTGCGCTATACAATTTCTGAAGCTATGAAACGCGGTATTGAAGTAAATATCATTGATCTACGAGCAGCAGTAATAGGAGAATGGCGTCTTGCGCTGCCGGATGATGGAGGAAGTTTTCTTACATTAGCGGGGAAAACATGTTCACTTGATCCGCAAGCCTCTTATTTCTGTCGGATTGTCGATCTTTCGATGGTGCAGACAGACCTTGAGTTGGCGGCGCGCTGGCGTAACCTTGTTGTCAGTCTGGCAGCGTGGTTAGAGCACATCCCTGGCACAGTTGTCAATCGTCCAGATGCTCATTGCAGTAACGCTGCAAAGCCTTTACACGAGTATGTGTTGCAGTGTCAAGGCTTTAATGTTCCCGCGAGCCTTACTAGCTCTGATTCCTCATGTTTAGCTGCTTTTGCAGGTGCTGGACCCACGATAGTCAAAACTGTGTCTGGTGTCCGTGCTAATAGTCGGTTAGTTGTTGGTGATGAATTCAACGATTTTATAGCGGCTCAAGGTCCTGTGCATCTCCAGAGGTATATAGCAGGTGCTGACGTGCGTGCACATGTGGTAGGCGAGGATGTTCATGCAGAGTTAATCCAGTCGGTGGCTATAGATTATCGTAATCCGTCCAAGTATGAAGTAGTATTTTCTTCTTGCACCCTGCCAGATGAGCTACAGAAGAAACTTGTACGTACTAGCAGAGCGTTTCAGTTACTGCTCGTGGGTTGGGACTTTAAGGTGACTGATGATGGGGTGTACTGGTGCTTGGAGGCAAATCCTATGCCCGGCTATGATTGGTATGATCGTCGTCTTGGTTATAAGATTACTACATCTTTGCTTGACTTGCTAACAAGTGGAAGTATTTCCACTATAGTTTAAGGAGTGGGTTTTCGTTCAAACTCAGGGTTTGCTTGTGTAAGATGAGATTGTTGTCATGAAGTACACCTACTAATACGGTTGTATCAGACTTGCATCCGCTCGCACCACAGTCCTGTAATAGCCGCACAAATCCGTGAGAGGACATTGCTGACACCGTGGCCGCTCGTAGAAACATACTCGTTGCCCATGATGCAAGAGACCTTTGTGAAAGTTATAGATTACCTGAGCATCATGTGGTAATAGCGCCTGTAGCAAGCCATGGGCGTTATCTGCACTGACCTTAGAGCCGATAAGTTCCAGGCGAATCGACAAGCGGTGGACATGTGTATCAACTGGTAATGCTTCTTTCTTACAGCTAAATAGTAGTACAGAAGCAGTAGTTTTGGGTCCAACACCCTCCATACGTCCCAGCCATGCCACAGCCTCTTCCACTGGCAGATCACGCAAAAAATCCAGGTTCAGCTCCCCTCTCTCCTGTGTGATGCGGCGCATTAGCGTTTGTAGGCGAGGGGCCTTTACTTCAGGCCAATTCACGTTGGCTATCGTCTCCTGTACTTCCTGTGTCGGCGCATCCCGTACTGCTTCCCAGGAACCAAAGCGTTTGAGGAGATTGGCATATGCC
>VBJK01000403.1 GCA_005879655.1 Chloroflexota bacterium
CCGGCGTTTCTCAATCATCTTCAGATCATGCATGGGATGAGAATTCTCAGAAGAATCGTGATGAATGAGGCTCATGTGTCGCTGACACATCGTGATTTCCGATCGGATATGGAAAAGTTGGTGATTGTGATGAGGACGGTGCCGGCAAGGTTGGCAACGAGCCGAGCAGGACGAGCGAGCGGGACGAGCGAGCCGAGCATGACGAGCAGTTGAGCGAGCAGACCCCTGTTTTCGCTCGCGAGCGACGAGCCAAAAATTTTCAAGGCTGCTCGTCGGTCTCAACGAGCCTGCCAATGTCTGCTCGTCTTCATGAGCGACGAGCAGAAAACTATCCTGCTCGGCTCAGCTCGGCTCGTGGCTCGGCTCGTGGGCTCGTGGGCCCATGGGCCACCTACGATGCATTTAGCTTAATTGAGCGATGTATGAGCTTTTCCTTCGCGAATTAGAGAAAATTTGCACCTTCAGGCTTCTCTCTTCGCCTCGTTTCAAATGTCGTCTGTCATCATGGTTGATGATGACGATTCGATCTTACCTGAGAGCTCTGCCTCACAACGGTTCGACCAATCCACTGCAAGCGGGTTTTCCAAGTTGAAATCGGACCTTGACTCGATTGATGAATACTATATCGTTAAAAATACCGCTGAATGTTTGAAGGAGGCTGAGCGGCTTCTAGGCAAGGAGTCTGACTCTGTATGTTATTATGTGATCTTTCTAACTTAATAGAGTTCTTCGGTAACTTGGTCATGGGAAAAGAAAGGCTTGAAGTCTCAAGAAATGTGGCTCGAGTTTCATGAATGTGTCCATAAACAAAAGGGAACAGTTCATGTCGTCTGCAAATATTGTCGTAAAGCCTATACTCATCCAAACAAGATTGGAAAGAATTCGAACGGAAAATCCATTGCTGAATACAAAAAGCAAAAACCAACTTTACAACCATTCATAAATGAATTCAACAATCATGACACAATGACACGGAACAACCTTGATGATGATATACTCAATAAAATCTTGAAGTTCTTCATCTCAGGCAATATAGCATTCAATCAAGCGGATAATCCCTATTTCCTCGAGTTGATTCAAACAGCACATGTTAGAGCAAAGCAGCCTGTAATCAATCGCAAGAATATACGAGAAAGACTAAGAAAATTGGCAGCAACAGCTAAAGAGGATTTAATGATGGCACTGATAGAGAATGATTCCAAAATCAGTCTGACACTTGACTGTTGGTCAAGTAAAAATGGTTATGCATTTCTAGGTAACATTGATGGCTGATATTATCAACTAACGGTAGCTATTACCGCTCATTGGATTGATCGCAATTGAAATCTTCAAGAAGCCTTATTAGACTTCAAAAGATTACATGGATCGCATACAGGTCCCAAGTTAGCAATCGAGATTTTTGACACATTGAATGCATTCAACATTGCAGAGAAATTATTTTGTATCACTGCAGACAATGCAAGCAACAATAAAAAGGCGATGAAATCTCTAACTAAGTTATTATTAGTACGAAAAGAAATTAAGTGGAACTGAAAAGAATATTATATTAGCTGTTTGAATCATGTCATTGATCTTGCTGTACAAGCATTTTTGAAAAAAATCAAAGTTATAGAAGTTACCGAAACTGAAGAAGAGGAGGAAGACAATGACGAGGGTGAGGATATCGATGAGGGCGACTCAGATCAAGATGAAGATGTAGAAGAGGAGAAGGACGATGATGAGAATTTGCCAATGTCAAAAGCACTTGCAGAGAAGGTGACTGCATGCGCCAGTGAATTTCAAGCAATAATATGGAAGCTTCGTGAAATCGTCAAGGTATGGTCCTTCTCTCATTGTGAATCTATTTAATCTTGATTTTCAATTTGCAAAACTTAAAGATTCAAAGCTAATATCAATCGTCAAGAAAACAAAATCCAGTCCAAAGCGAAAAGAAGAATTTCATGAGCTTTGCAAAAAACATGGAGTCAAACCTCTTGAAATGATACAAGATGTAGTTACTCGATGGGGCTTTGCTCATGATATGTTTGAACGAGCAATATATTTGCGGAAGCCAATTGATGCTTTTGTGAAGGATTTACGTTATTCTAGTCTGAAGCTATCTGAAAATGAGTGGGCTCAGATAGAATTTGTTTACAATATTTTACTTCCTCTGAAAGCATGTTGTATGCGTCTTCAACAGACCACCCGACCTGGTATTGAAAAAGTGTTTTGGACATATGAATCACTTTTCAATGAATTAGATCGACTTGCAATTATAGCTGAAGACAGGTGGAACTTATTTCATTATCTCAGCCTTTTCTGATAATAGAACAAACTGCCAACATGTGTGGTTGCAAGCACTCACTCCAGCTTTAAACGCGATCCGAGACAAGTTGAGAAAATATTATGCGGTAACCAAATTGCCATTTGTTTATCCTAATTCGGTCATTTTTCAACCTCGAGGAAAGCTATCATTGTTCAATCAAGTGGGTTAAAGTGATTATAAACGTGAATACGATGCTGAATCTTATTCACGTCGATGCAGAAACAAATTTGTTCAAGAATATGAAAATGGTGACTCTAGTGTTTCATTCGAGTTGCCTAGCTCAGTTCGCAAACGACCGCATTCAGCAATCGACGATGATGACGACGATGAGTATGAACAAGTACTGCAGCGTTTGGATGCCACGACAAATTCAAATGAATATGATCGCTATATTTCAAGCCCTCGCGTGAATTATAAGATCTCCGTTCTTGAATGGTGGCGTCAGAACGAAACCAACT
Source organism: Chloroflexota bacterium (assembly GCA_005879655.1). The sequence goes on from VBJK01000403.1 coordinate 2,764, forward strand.
ATCCTCAACTGAGTCGCATGGTGCGAGATACATTGGCTGTTCCAGCAACCGGGGCCGGTGTTGAAAGGCAGTTCAGTCGCTCCGGGCGAGTTATTACCTCACTTCGTCATCGCTTAAACCCCGAGACCGTCTATGAGATCATGATGTATAAAAATCATCTAGCCAGGACGCAACAAGAACTCCGATTATTCAAGGACGGCGGCACGATTGTGGCTGAGCAGGAGTATGAAATCGATGAGGAACCTGCGTTGAAAGAATGGAAAGATCAATGGTGGGCAAAAAAAAAGAAATGCGTTAGGGTGTAAGATATAGTTCAGTTTAGCGGGAAACATTCAGTTTTATCAATTTACATGTATTCTTACGAGCATCACGAGCCGAGCCGAGCGAGCCGAGCGAGCAGCCTCTAGACCCGACGAGCGAGCAGGACTGTCGTCGGCTCGGCTCGGCTCGGCTCATGAGCGAGCAGGATGCTCATTCTGCTCGTCGCTCACGAGCAGAAAATGGTTCCGCTCGGCTCGGCTCGTCAAATCCTGCTCGTCGCTCGGCTCGCTCGGCTCGTTGCCAACCTTGCTACGGACTACGGACTACGGACTACGGACT
>VBJK01000080.1:0-18948 GCA_005879655.1 Chloroflexota bacterium
GGTAAGGGCGCTGTTGACCACTGGGTTGCCGTCGTCAAGCCAGGCCGTATCATCTTCGAGATCGGCGGCGTCAGCGAAGAGATTGCCAAAGAAGCAGTGCGCCTGGCAGGCCATAAATTGCCTGTCAAGTCGCGCTTTATTACACGAGGGGAGGCGGAGAAGGATGTCGAAGCTTAACGAACGCCGCAAAGAGATTCAGGAGATGTCCGTCCCTGAGGCGCAAAAACAGCTGAAGGAATTGCGGCTCAAGCTCTTCAATCTCCGCTTGCAGCAGCAGCGTGGTGAGGTAAAGAACACCCGCGTGTTCGCACAGACACGGAAAGATATTGCGCGTGTGCTGCATCGCCTCTCTATATTGGAGGGAGAATAATGCCAGAAGTAAGCGCAACTGCCACGTCCTCGACTGAGAAGAGCCGTCGCATCCAAAAAGTGGGGCGTGTGGTCAGTAATAAAATGAATAAGACGATTGTGGTCATCGTAGAAACGTTGAAGAAACATCGTATCTATAAACGCACATATAAACAGACGAAGCGCTTCAACGTACACGATGAACAAAATACATGTCAGGTTGGGGATATCGTACGCATTGAGGAGAGACGCCCGCTGAGCAAAACCAAGCGCTGGCGTCTGGTGGAGATCGTCAAGCCTGGTAGCGGTATCGTTCCAGTTGCAGAAGTGCTGGCTGAGGTTGATCCAAACCTCGCTGAGTCGGACTCTTCCGACTCATAAGCCGAACAGAGAGGTGATCAAGTGATTCAGCCACAGACACGCCTGAAAGTCGCTGACAATACTGGCGCGAAAGAGATTATGTGTATCCGCGTAATGAGCGGTGGTTCTGCCAAACGTTATGCCGAGGTAGGGGATATTATTAAAGCTTCTGTCAAACAGGCTACGCCGAATGGACAGGTGAAAAAGGGTGAGGTGGTGAATGCGGTAGTGGTGCGTGTGGCGAAAGAGTATGCGCGCCCAGATGGTTCGCATATGCGCTTCGACGAAAACGCTGCCGTCATTCTTGCCCCTGGCAATAACCCCCGTGGCACGCGTATCTTTGGCCCGGTCGCCCGCGAACTGCGCGAGAAGAACTTTACTCGTCTTGTTTCGCTTGCGCCTGAAGTGCTCTAACGAGGGAAAAGATGGCAACAAAACATGTAGAGAAGAAGCCTCTTCATCTTGCCAAGATGAGAATCAAAAAGGGCGATACCGTCCTGATTATCACGGGCAAAGATCAAGGGAAGGAAAGGAAGGTTTCGCGTGCGCTGCCCCAGGTCAACAAAGTGATCGTTGAAGGCCGTAATATCGTGAAGAAACATATCCGTCCCCAGGGCAAGACCGGCCAGGGTGGCGTAATCGAGAAGGCAATGCCGATTAATGTCTCGAATGTTATGCTCAAATGCACCGAGTGTGGTGAAGCCACACGTGTTGCGCATGAGCGCCGTCCTATAGGAGATGATCAGAAGCTCCGCCCGGTACGGATTTGCAAGAAGTGTGGAAAAGTCATTGGGGAACCAGCAAGGAGTTAGTTAGACACCATGGCATCACGCTTGAAAGAAAAATATCGCCAGGAGGTTATGCCGTCCCTGCATAAGGAGTTTAACTATAGTAACCCCATGCAGGTTCCTGGCATCAAGAAGGTTGTTGTCAATATCGGTCTAGGCGAGGCTATCCAGAATGCGAAAGCGATGGATTTCGCCATTGCCGACCTGACTGCGATTACCGGGCAGCGCCCGGTGATCACACGCGCCAAGCGTTCCGTCGCCTCCTTCAAATTGCGCGAAGGTATGGCCATTGGCTGCATGGTGACGCTGCGTGGGGAGCGGATGTATCATTTTCTCGACAAACTCATAAATGTGGCATTGCCGCGCCTACGCGATTTTCAGGGCATTTCCGCTGAAGCCTTCGACGGTCGTGGCAACTATACGCTGGGTGTGCGTGAACAACTGGTCTTCCCAGAGATCGATTATGACAAAGTTGACAAAGTACGCGGTATGGAAGTCAACATTGTGACAACGGCTCACAACGATGAAGAGGGACGACGGCTGCTCGCTTTAATGGGCATGCCCTTTAAGAAGTAACGCTGGAGGGCGGAATGGCAAAAATCTCAATGATTGTGAAGTCGCAACGCAAACCTCGTTTTAAGGTTCAGCAGCATAATCGCTGTAAAGTCTGCGGGCGACCTCGTGCATATATGCGTAAATTCGGTCTATGCCGTATCTGCTTCCGCGAACGAGCGTTGCGCGGTGAGCTACCCGGTGTAACAAAATCGAGTTGGTAGTCGCGATGATGATGGCGTGAGGACGATCAACTTTGTTCTCCTCACGTACGTAAATGTGGAGGGTAATCCATGAATATGACTGATCCCATTGCGGATATGCTGACGCGCATCCGCAATGCGGTAACAGCACGGCATACTCGCGTACTGGTTCCCGCCTCGAAAATGAAGCTGGGTATTGCGCGCGTGCTAAAAGAAGAAGGTTACATTAAGGATATCGAGATCCTGAGAGATAACCCGCAGGGGACGCTCCGGCTGACACTGCGCTATGTGGATAAGAAGCCTGTCCTGACACAGTTGAGGCGTGTTAGCAAGCCAGGGCTGCGTGTCTATACAAAAAAGGTGACTATTCCACGGGTGCGTGGTGGCCTGGGCATCGCCATTATGTCAACACCGCAGGGTCTGATGACTGGCACAAGCGCCTACAAACAGGGTCTTGGCGGCGAAGTCATCTGTTACGTTTGGTAAGGGAGGTCTTACATGTCTCGTATTGGACGTTCTCCAATCGTCGTGCCGCCAAAGGTGCAGGTGAACTGGACGGAAGAGAATGTGGTGACGGTGAAGGGTCCCAAAGGCGAGCTTTCGCAGAAGATCGCTTCTGATCTTGTCTTGAAGCTCGAAGATGGGAAACTGGTGGTCAACCGGCCTTCGGACAACAAAGATCACCGCTCGCAGCATGGCCTGTATCGCACTCTCATCAATAACATGGTGGTGGGCGTGACGAGTGGATATACAAAGCAACTGGAAATTCACGGTGTGGGCTATCGGGCGACGAAAGTGGGGAATAATCTGGTCTTCCAGGTTGGTTATTCCCATCCAGTCGAGGTGCGACCCCCAGAGGGCGTCTCCTTTACGGTGGATGGGGTTGATGTAGCCACTAAAGCTACCAAAATCAGTGTAAGTGGTATTGATAAGCAAGCGGTGGGTGAGATTGCAGCTTCCATTCGTCGTATTCGTAAGCCGGAGCCGTATAAGGGCAAAGGTATTCGCTACGCGCAGGAAAAGGTCCGGCGTAAAGCTGGTAAAGCTGGTAAAGTTGGCGGCAAGAAAAAGTAACCTATCATATCGATCGGGGCGCGTCAGCAGGACTGTATTGGGAGACGTAGTGCCGACCACGTCTCTCGGCAAAGCCTGTGTACGCGCTCAGCTAGAGCTGAGGTTTTTCTAGGGCCGGATCCAGGGGCGCGGCCCCTGGCGGGGTTTCAGGGGTGTCCCCTGATCTACCCCTCCCAAGCTCGCCCCCGCAGGGGGCGCACGAAAAACCTACACTTGAAAGCTAGAGAAAGGGGAGTCGCAAAGAGCAACCGTTGCGCCAGGTATGCAGACGGTTTCCTCTTTTGCGCTGACACTATGAGCAAACAATTTTATGCAAATCAGGCGCGGCTGCGGCGGCACCAGCGTATCAGACGGCGTCTGGCAGGTTCACAGGAACGTCCACGGCTGAATGTGTTCCGTAGCGGACACCACATTTACGCACAGATTATTGATGATACGACTGGCCATACGCTGGTCTCTGCCTCATCTCTTGAAGAGGCAATGCGCGACTTTCAACCCGTCGTCGCTACGCCGGTTGCACAGGAAAAAGAGGTAAATGTGGAAGAACCAGTGGCGGTACTAGAGGAAGTGGCTGCAAAGGCTCCCGCAAAAGGGAAAGGCGCAAAGGCTGAGAAAGCTGGTCCCAAGGGTGGGCAACCTCAGAAGGGTAAGCCCGCCGCCGCAGCGAAAATAGCACTCCCGGCTGCACAGAAAGGGCCTAAGAAAACGCCTGTCGAGGCACTTGTTGCTATTGCCAATAACCGTAAAGTTGCCTTGGCACGCGAAGTTGGCAAGCTGGTTGCCCAGCGGGCAAAGGAAAAGGGAGTCCATCAGGTTGTCTTTGATCGTGGCGGCTACGCCTATCATGGACGGGTCGCAGCGCTTGCAGAAGGCGCTCGTGAAGCGGGCCTGAGTTTCTAGGACCACGAGAAAAGGAAGTAATATGGCAAGAATAGACGCTTCAAAACTAAATCTGGAGGAGACAGTGGTTGAGGTCAGCCGCGTCTCTAAGGTGGTCAAAGGTGGCCGACGCTTCAGCATTAGAGCACTGGTGGTTGTCGGTGATCGCAACGGGTTCGTAGGTTTCGGCTTTGGCAAAGCCAGCGAATATACTGAGGCTATCCGCAAAGGGGTAGAGGATGCCAAGAAGCACCTGATCCAGGTGCCTCTCTCCGGCACAACGATCCCCTTCATGGTCAAGCAATCCTTTGGAGCTTCAGAGGTGCTGCTTAAGCCTGCTGCGCCTGGTACTGGCGTGATTGCCGGTGGTGCGGTACGTGCGGTCATGGAAGCAGCTGGTGTGCGCGATATCTTGACTAAGACGCTTGGCAGCACCAATAAGGCTAATACCGTACAGGCTTGTATGGAGGCTCTGCGCGAGTTGCGTTCACCCGATGCCGAGGCTGCACGGCGTGGTAAGACGGTGGTTGAGATCCTGGGTAAGAAACGTGCTGATCAGATTGCCGCTGCCGTTGCTAGCGCTGCCGAGCAGGCTGCCGCCGCTCGCGCAGCACGCGAGGAAGAAGTCCGCGAGACCAGAGCACTCTCCCGTCGTGGCGATCGCCGGGGCGGCGAGCGTGGTGAGCGCCGTGATGGTGGCGATCGTGGCGATCGCCGTCGTCGATAGGAGTAAGCAATGGCAAAAGTACGTGTAAAATGGGTTAAAAGCGCGATTGGCTATCCCCAAAGCCAAAAAGATACAATTCGTGCATTGGGTTTACGTAAACTTCAGCAGAGTGTTGAACACGAGGATCATCCAGCATTGCGTGGCATGATTCGCAAGGTCAGCCATCTGTTGCTGGTAGAGGAGACGGTAGAGTGAGTCCGCTTAATCTCTCTAATTTGCGGCCAGCCGCTGGTTCGCATAAGGCTGAAAGGCGTGTAGGCCGTGGTCATGGCTCTGGTCGTGGTAAAACGGCTGGTCGTGGTACCAAGGGTCAGAAGGCACGTACCGGTGGTACCATCCATCGTGCTTTCAACGGTGGTCAGACGCGCCTTTCCAAACGTTTGCCGTTTATGCGCGGTCTAGGCAATAGCAATACAGCTTTCCGCGATGAATATACTATTATTAACGTTGTAGATCTTGACGCATTCGAGACTGGGGCACAGGTACAGCCGGAAACTCTGGTGAAAGAGAAACTGGTGACTCCTGCCCAGGGACGTGGTTTAATTAAAGTCCTGGGTGACGGTGAAATTGATCGGCCTTTAACCGTGTATGCTCATAAATTCTCGGCTGGTGCAAAAGCCAAGATTGAAGCTGCTGGCGGTAGTGTGCAGATCATTCCCACCAGGGTCTATGAGAAAACCAAACGTCGTAAAGACGAGAAGACACCTGCGCAGCAAGATGCCAAGGCTTAACCTCCTTGGCGTCTCGTTGTATAACAAATAGCATGTGTTTGTACGCGTTTGTAACGTGTGTCTTTCTCTCATCCATCAAGCGGGTCTCAAAAAAAAGACCCCAATGAGGATGCCAGCTTGGAAGGAGGGCTTCCCATGTGGGAACGACTGCGTAGTATGTGGACGGTTCCCGAACTACGCAACAAAATTCTCTTTACGCTGGGGATCTTGCTGATCTTCCGCATTCTGGCGAATATTACGGTACCGTTGACTGCCGAGGGGCAAAAGGCGCTCATCGATCTTTTTGCGAGCAATAAAGGCCAGGACCTTGGTCAGTTGCTTGGCCTGCTGGATGTCTTTTCGGGTGGCTCCTTACAAACCTTCTCCATTGTGGCGTTTGGAGTCTATCCGTATATCACTGCTACCATTGTGATGCAGCTGTTGCAACCCATTATTCCAGCGCTGCAAAGCATGGCAACACAAGGCGAGGCCGGGCGCTTGCGCTTTAGCAGGATCACGCGCATCATTACGGTGCCCCTCGCCTTCTTGCAGGCGTTGGGACAGTGTGCTATCTTCCAGCAGGCACATGTGCTGCGAGACTTCAGTCTCTTTGATCCAAATTATGCATTGGAGACCTTTGCCATTCTGATGTCGCTGACAGCTGGTACGATGATCCTGGTCTGGCTCGGTGAGTTAATTACTGAGCATGGTATCGGTAACGGTATCTCGCTGATCATCTTCGCTGGTATCCTCAGCCGCATTCCAGATCTGGTGAAGCAAGGCTATCTCGCCGCGACAACCGGCGGTGGGAGCAGCAATGGTGTAGTTAGTATTGCTGTGTTGATACTGATTGGTTTGGTGACGATTGTCGGTATCGTGTATATCTATCAGGGGCAGCGCCGGGTATCCGTGCAGTATCCTACGAAACGTACGGTCGGGCGTGGTATGCTCGTCGGTTCAGCGCAAACGACCTACATTCCTATGCAGGTCAATAGTGCAGGCATGATCCCGCTCATCTTTGCGCAATCGATGTTGCTTTTCCCGGCTGTGATTGCGAAGTACTTGACAACGAGTAGTACTCCCTGGTTACGCGATTCGGCGATCTGGATCTCGACGTACCTGGTCAATACGCAGCTCTGGTGGTATTGGGTGTTCTACTTCTTGCTCGTTGTGGCGTTCACGTATTTCTACGCCTACGTGGTCTGGCAACAGCAGAATATTCCCGAAAACTTACAGAAACAGGGTGCGTTTATTCCGGGCTATCGTCCGGGCGAGCCGACGAACAGGTACCTGTATAACATCCTTAACCGTATCACGCTGGCGGGCGCGTTGTTCCTGGGTATCATCTCAATTCTGCCCTATGTGGCGCATACGCAGTTGCTCGGCGCGGCCTCCCTGCTCATTGCGGTCGGTGTGGTACTTGATACCGTAAGACAGCTCGAAGCGCAGATGGTGATGCGTAACTACTCTGGATTTCTGTCGTAGGATTAGAGCAGGTGGGAGCCTATGGCTGATTTCATAGTGCTCTCTGCTCTTCCTTGTCCTCCTGGGCGTGTGCGATGACGCCTTCGCTCAAGGTACTGTCGGAGGAAAAGTGTGAATATTGTCCTCATCGGTGCACAAGGCTCTGGTAAAGGAACACAGGCTGCGAGGCTATCGCAGGCACTCGGCATCCGCCACATTGCTAGTGGCGACCTGTTCCGTAAGGCGGTTCAAGATGGGACTGAGCTGGGTTTGTTGGTCAAGGAATATCTGGATCGTGGAGAGCTGGTTTCTGATAAGATTGCTGTCACTGTAGTGCTTGGTCGTATCTCGGAACCTGATTGTGCATCAGGAGTGTTGCTTGACGGCTTCCCGCGCACCATCTCGCAGGCTGAAGCTCTGGATAAAGGATTAGAGGCTATAGGCCGCACGGTTGATTGTGCTTTGTACTTGAGTGTCCCACGCGAGGTATTGCTGAGGCGGCTCTCTGGCCGGTATATTTGTCGAGCCTATCAACATGTCTACAATAGCGTGACGCACCCCCCAAAGGTGTCAGGGGTATGTGATATCGATGGTAGTGAGCTATATCAGCGCTCTGATGATCGCGGCGAGGCGATACAAAGGCGGCTAGACATTTTTTTCAATGAGACGATGTGCGTTGCTGATTACTACCAACGGCAGCACAAGCTGTACGAGGCTAACGGCAACCAGAGCATAGAGCAAGTGCATGCCAGTCTCGTCTCAACCGTTAGAAGCTGTATCGCGGAAAAATAACCACCAGGACTGTAGCCGCTCAGGGCAAGCACAAGGGATTGCCCTGTGTAGTTGCCCTGCGGTTGCCCTGAACTCTTTGGGCTAGTTTGGTTACTCAATTGCGCTTTATACGTCTCTAAACGAAGAAGAGAGATGAAAAAATTTCCCCTCTCGACTTCCTGGGAAGAGTATGCTATAATTCGTAGTTGGCTGCAGCAGTGATCACTGCTGCCATTTTGTACTTCTAAGACTATCATATATTATGTTGAGTAACCCCAAATAGCACCTTTATGGTAGATGCTGTCAAAAGCAATTTTGTAAACACCTACAAGGGCTTGTGACTATATGGGGAGGGATGAACCGATGCATATCTATACTGGCGCTTTAGAGTGCGCGTGTGATGGCTGCCATGCGTGTAGTCCTGGTGACGCCAGCAATGATAGAGAGAGTCCCATGACAGGGAAAGGATGCTATGCCAAAAAACGATGAAATTGCAGTAGAGGGCACCGTTCTAGAGGCCCTCCCCAATGCCATGTTTAAAGTGAAAATCGATGAGCAACATGAAGTCCTGGCGGTCCTCTCAGGGCGTATCCGAATGAACTTTGTGCGTATCGTCCCAGGCGATAAAGTGAGAGTTGTGCTGTCTCCTTATGACCTGACACGGGGGCGCATCACATGGCGCGTGAAAGGCTGATCTGGCTAGCATGCAGCATCCTTCATCGTTTCCAAACAACCTTTAACCTTTGTCTTTTTTTTGAGTGTAAGTTGCTTACTATGAGGAGGGCTAGTCATGAAAGTACGCGCCTCAGTGAAACCGCGTTGTGATAGCTGTAAGATCATTCGCCGCCATCGTGTGGTAATGGTTATTTGCAGCAAAGATCCGAAGCATAAACAGAAGCAAGGCTAATTTGGCATTTCGCATTCAATGCGAAACGTACAGCTGGAGGGAAAGATGGCAAGAATTGCTGGCGTTGATATCCCCCGTGATAAGCGCGTGGAGATCTCGCTTTGCTACATTTATGGTATTGGGCTGACCACGAGCCGTAAAATCTTGGGAAGAACACGTATTAATCCAGATACCCGTGTGAAAAACTTGACTGAAGAAGAGGTTAACCGCCTACGCGAAGTGATTGACCGCGAGCACAAGGTCGAAGGCGATCTCCGCCGTGAAGTGGATATGAACATCAAACGGCTGATTGAGATCAACTGCTACCGGGGTATGCGCCATCGCCGCAATCTTCCAGTGCGTGGTCAGCGCACACGTACCAATGCGCGTACACGCCGTGGGCCGAAGAGAACTGTGGCAGGCAAGAAGAAGGCAAGCGCTAAGAAGTAACGCACGGGAGGATTTGCAAGCATGGCAGACAAGAAGAAACCAACAGGCGGCAAGATCAGGCGGCGTGAACGGAAGTCCGTGCCGCGTGGTCAAGCGCATATTCAAGCTACATTTAACAATACGATTGTGACACTCACCGACCCCAATGGCAATGTGATCTCCTGGGGTAGCGCAGGCGGCCAGGGCTTCAAAGGCTCGCGTAAGAGCACTCCTTATGCCGCTCAAGTAACGGCTGAATCAGCTGCACGCAAGGCGATGGATCACGGTCTCAAACAGATTGATGTCTTTGTGAAAGGTCCCGGCTCCGGTCGTGAAGCGGCTATCCGTTCATTGCAGCAAGCCGGTCTCTCTGTCACCTCTATTACTGATGTTACACCTATTCCGCACAATGGATGCAGGCCACCCAAGCGGCGTCGCGTATAGCCTGGGTAGATCACGCTGTGCGTGTGAGGAGGAGTCAATTACATGGCGCGTTATACCGGTCCCGTCTGTAGATTGTGCAGGCGCGAAGGGGTAAAACTCTTCTTAAAAGGCGATAAGTGCATTAATAAGTGCACGCTTGAACGTCGCAGTAGCCGTCCTGGGCAGCATGGTACAAGCCGTGCGCGCAAAGAATCCGGCTATGCAAAACAATTACGTCAGAAGCAGCAGGTGCGTCGTACCTACGGTGTGTTGGAGCGTCAGTTCCAGAAGCACTTTGGTGTTGCCGCACGCCGTCCTGGCAAGACCAGCGAGAATCTGTTGCAGGTGCTTGAGATGCGCCTCGACAATCTGGTCTATCGCTTAGGCTTTGCCGATTCTCGTGCTCAGGCTCGTCAATTGGTGAATCACGGACATTTTGCTGTGAATGGCCGCAAGACAGATATTCCTTCCTTTATTGCTAAACCCAATGATGTCATCTCTGTACGTGAGCGTAGCAAGGGCCTGGAATACTTTAAGGCTCGTGTGCTGATTCTCGATCAGAAGAGTGTTCCTGCCTGGTTACGCCTCGATATTGCTCAACTCAGCGGGCGTGTGGTCAGTGTACCCTCTCGTACGGACCTTGAGATGCCCTTTGATGAGCAAATGGTGGTTGAATTTTATCAGCGATAACACGTTGAGTTGCGGTGGGTCCGTATCGGAGCGAGCTGGTCTTATGAGCTGGTCTTGCGTCTTCGCATAATGCTCCGATACGTAAAGCTCTTGGACTACCAACGTTTCTGGTTTTTGATCCCTTGCTTATATGTCTCCTGTAGTTGCGCAATGAATTGCGCCGAGTCCGAAGTGAGTAGCAATGACTTGAAACGGTTAGCGGTGGAAAAAGAAAGGCAGGTTAGAACCTTGCAAGATATTACTCTGCCTCGCATTAAGAATACGAAGACACAGGGAAATTATGCGAGTTATGATATTGAGCCGTTGGAGGCGGGGTATGGCATGACCCTGGGCAACGCGTTGCGACGTGTTTTGCTTTCCTCGTTGCCTGGCGCAGCTGTCACCTCTATTCGGATTGAGGGCGTGCAACACGAGTTTCAGGACATTCCCAATGTGATGGAGGATGTCACCGATATCGTGTTGAATGTGAAGAAGTTACGCTTGCGCAGCTTCTCCGATCATGCCGTCTCTATGCGTGTGGAAGCCAGCGGTGAGCGTGAGGTAACGGCGGCGGATATCGTGGCACCCAGCACGGTGGAGATTGTCAATCCTGAACTCCATATTGCGACATTAGATGGTGAGAATGCCCGTCTGGATATGGAGCTGGTCATTGAGAGTGGCCGTGGCTATGTGCCTGCGGACTCGAAGGAAGATCAGCCGATTGGCGTTATCCCGGTTGATGCTATCTATACCCCTGTGCAGAAGGTAAACTACACGGTCGAGCATACCCGTGTGGGGCAGATGACGAACTACGATAAAATTGTCCTGGAGATTGTCACGGATGGCACGATCACTCCTGATGAGGCTCTGCGCCAGAGTGCGGATATCCTGGTACGCCACTTTACGTTGCTTGCCAATTATCGCGCCTCTCTACCTGAAGTTGAGAAGCCACCGCTGAGTAGTTTGCCTATCCCCCAAAAGATTTACGATACTCCTATCGAAGAGCTGGACCTCTCTGTTCGTGCTTATAACTGCTTGAAGCGCAGTAATATTACGAAGGTGGGACAGGTGCTCTCGATGAATGAGGATGATCTTCTCGGTGTGCGTAACTTCGGTGAGAAGAGCTTACAGGAATTACGTGAGCGCTTGCTTGCCCGCAATTTCCTGCCGAATCCGCGCACCAGCACTGTCGGCGTCGATTCTGACGGCGATCAAGAAATGGAGGAATGAGTTTGAGGCACCGAGTTTCTGGAAATCGCATGAGCATGCCTGAGCCGCGTCGTCGTTCCGCACGCCGCAATCTGATGGCTGGTCTCATTCGCTATGATCGTATACAGACTACGGAGGCTCGTGCACGGGCTATTCGTGGCGAAGTGGAAAAACTGATTGATGTTGCTGTAAAGGGCCGTCTGGCCGCTCAAAAACATTTGCATTCCGTCATCTCCGATAGTGAGAAGGCCACTCAGATCCTGGCCTTTGCGCGGCGGGGCCGCTTCTCACTGAAGAAGACGGTTGGTTCTAATGAAGAGCGTGCTGACCAGCAGAAGGCTCCTCTGACGGAGAAGGGGCGCAAGTTCCTGGAAGATAAGCTGACGGCGCGCCGTGAGGAGTTGCTGAAGATTATCTCGAATGAGGAAGAGGCTGAGCAGGCTTTAGAGGCAGCATACGAGGCGATGGTTATTGAGTTGCGTGCGCGCCGCTTGATCTTAAGCGCTCTGCCCGACGAACTAGTCGTGAAGAAGATGTTTGAGGAGCTGGCTCCACGCTACGTCAATCGGCCTGGTGGCTATACGCGCATCACGAAGCTGGGACGCCGTAAGGGCGATGCCGCTGAGATTGCGCAAATTGCCCTCGTATAAGCAGGAGATCTTGCGCGTTCGGCAAATGTGGGGCGTTGCTGCGTTCCACCTGTCACGGCGCAATAAATTGCGCAACTACTATGATGATTATTGCGTGCGGTATTGAGTATGATGGCACGGACTACCATGGCTTTCAACGCCAACCGGTCAGTCACGGGCCGACGGTGCAGGGGACGCTGGAGGAGGCGATTGCGCGTGTCTCCGGCGAGCAGCTCACCGTCTATGGCGCAGGGCGTACCGATGCTGGTGTGCATGCCAGTGGACAGGTAATACACTTTCACACACAGGCACGCCTGACCAGCGAGATCTGGCCGCGTGCGCTGAATGCAGTCTTACCCAATACTGTTGCTGTACGGTGGGCACGCGAGGCCCCTGAACGCTTTCACGCTCGCTTTAGTGCGCTGAGCCGCTCCTATCGTTATACGATCTGGAACGATAGTGCTCCCACAGCATTAAGAGCACGCTACAGCTATTACTATCCGCGTGCGTTGGACGTTGCTCTGATGCAAGAGGCGTGTCAGCATTTGCTAGGACGCAAGGATTTCGGGGCATTTGGGCATAGCCCCGATGACACAAATCCGAGGAAACCAGGGCCACATCACTGTGTTCGGACCATGTTAGAGGCACGTTGCACACGTTCTGAGCAGCAAGAATTGGTCTCGTGCAATTTTACGGCGGATGCCTTTCTCACGGGGCAGGTCCGTAGGATGGTTGGCACACTACTGCTGGTGGGACAAAAGCGTTTGAGTATCAGCAAGTTTGCTGAGATTGTGCAATGTGCGCAGAAGACGCACCCTGGTTCAGCGGCCCCATCACATGGGCTGTGTCTGATACGGGTTGAATATCCTGAGAAGTTTGGAGTTTATGGACAATGATGAAGACATATAGCGCCAAGGCCGCTGATCTGCAACCCAATTGGTATATCATTGATGCCGAGGGGCAGATATTGGGCCGTGTGGCAACACAGGTTGCGCAGATCTTGCGCGGCAAGCATAAACCAACCTTTACGCCCCATCTTCCATGTGGGGATTTTGTGATTGTGATTAACGCCGATAAAATTGCGGTGACGGGTAAGCGTTTAGAGCAGAAGGTGTATTATCGCCACTCGCAGTATCCTGGCGGCTTGAAGCAGAATACGCTGCGTCAGGTGCTTGAGGGTCGTTTTCCTGAACGTGCTCTGCACCATGCGATCCGTGGTATGGTCATGCACAATCGCTTGGGCGCGCAATTGATGAAGCACCTGAAGATTTACGCTGGCCCAACACATCCACATGAGGCCCAGCAGCCGGTACCCTGGGTGGGTCCACAGGCTTTGTTGAAGCAGCCTACCGAGGCAAAGTAAAGAAGAGGAGAATTCTACCTTGGCTGAAACCATCAAGGGTGAGTACTACTACGGTATGGGACGGCGCAAGACGGCTGTGGCTCGTGTGCGCCTCTTTCCCGATGGCGATGGGAGCATTACGGTCAATGGCAAAAATGCTCAAGTCTATTTTGGGCAACGTGATGCTCATATGGCGACCATTGCTGGACCATTGCGCGTACTTGATCTGAATAATACGTATACGATGACTGTGCGCGTCGTGGGTGGCGGCACGAGTGGGCAAGCTGGGGCGATCCGTCATGCTCTAGCGCGTGCTCTCATTCGCATGAACCCGGATTTCAAGGTGGCTCTGCGTAAAGGCGGCTATCTGACGCGCGATCCACGCATGAAGGAGCGCAAGAAACCAGGTTTGAAGCGCGCTCGCAAGGCTCCACAGTATACGAAGCGTTAATTGGCACTGCTTTCGTTTGTTATGCCTCATCTGTTTGCAATTATAGAAGAGGAGAGGTAAGGTGTTTGACCCTGCCTCTCCTTATCCTTTACCAATTGCTGTTCTATTGGCACTACATCATAAATCTCAAATACCAGCTCGTCGATACGTTCTTTTGCCTTTTTGATATCTTCACTAGAGCTTCCCCCCAATGGCTCATCACGTTTTTGATAAAGCAGCACAATCTCTTCAAAGAGTGTGAGAGCCTCTTTTAAACGAGGATCATCTTTATCAGGGATGATAAAGGGCATACGCTTATATTCACCATGAAGAATGGTTCCTCGTTCAACAGCCCAGGAGGTAGAGGTAAGAAAATGATAGTAGCGGGCCAGGGTGGAATTTATGTACACCACGATCCACTTTAGCAGTTGTTCTTCAGTGCAGGATTAGAGCGTAATTCTTCGCGCTCCAAATATCTTATATCCGCTGAATCTATAACAATTATCCCCAGACTTTGCGATAATGACGATGGCTTAGGCGTGGCATAGATAAGCTTGCTTTGTTCAGTGAGTTGTTCAGACTGGTAGAATAAAGCTACGGATGGGCTAAGAGAATCGGGGAAGAGTTCATACACCAGTGCAGAGAAATTTACTACAGCTCATACATGATACATAGAAAAAAACTTTTGACGAAACTTCTGATGAGTACTGCTACTTACAATGATAGTACTCTTCGTTGGTGCCAGCATCGCCACCTCTCCATGCTGTCCACAGAAGTGTGGAGTGCGATAGAGGAATGCCTGTACCAATTGTTTGTCCCCCGTTGGAAGATGCCGATCCGTCACCCACTTCAATGCTAGACCACTCAGCGTACTGCCACCCCAATGAAGCTCCACATATGCCAATAGTTGCGTACCAGCTCTCGCAATGCCTCCCCTAACTCGCCTTGCACACAAGGACCGAGAAACTCATTCACATCCATATCTTTAAGCATATCCATCGGCACATCCACACGATCACAGTAAAAGGGGATCATGGGACCGCTGAGCATACCAAGTATCAGGCCCAAGGAGTATTCGAGTTTGGCTTGCTGTCCTGGGGCAAACACACCGTTTTCCGCATCTTCACGCAACATCTCGATAATGTCCTTATCCGTTAGTGGTACTTGGTCGATAAAATAATTCTCACGGCCATGCTGATAGCCTGTGCGCACGGTTGATGATGACATCGGCAATAATGTTTTTTGTGCTTGATCACTCATTTTGTCAGTCCTTCCTCACTTTTTTTACTACTGCATCCTTGACAGAATAACTTGGGTAATGACATGCTCTAATGAGACATGACATGCGTTCCTCCCACTCAAGTATAACAGGGCGCACTTTCAGTAGAGCCAACTTTTTTGTATCTCTAAGTTGTCTTTCTCAGGAGTACTGCCAGGGATGGCATTCTCGTTCACTTTTTCAGGCAACCAGTGACATCCAGCAACGTATTGACCGTTTACATCATGATATCGATTATTATCGAAGCAATCCAGCTCAAAAAGAGAAGCGTGCCCTGTTATGTGGGTATTATACTATCTTTAGCGACATTGCATTGAACCATACAAACTTTGCAAGAGCTATAGCACTCTTAAGTCATGCTATAGAAATCGCTGAACAGGAGCAATTTTACGATCTGTGGTGTTACACATTGCGCCTGAGAGGGTGGGTATATCGAAGTCGTGGTGAGATTACGGCTCTCATTCAGGGTAATGCAGCAGCACAACCAGATTTTCAACAAGCACTCCTCAATTATCAACAGGCGCAACAGCTTGATGCCAAAAAGGTGCCAGATGTCTATAGAGGCTTGGTTGCTCTTGCTTCCGGTTCCACATCTGCTGCTGCTGGACTGAAAATCGATGAGGCGCTGAACATAGTAGATGTTGGCAGTAAGCAGGTTGGAAAGCAGCTAGCTAGTTCACGCATACCCATCTCAGCTATTCTAGATGAAGAGCGATACCACTTGGATAGAGCCTATACCTATCTCTCTTACCCGATATGGAGCGCTCATCATGCGAAGATGGCGCGTGTGGAGTTAAACAAGGCAAATGAAAAAGCTATCCATTCCCTTTCGCGAGACACGTTTAGTGCAACTCTGCTTGCCAAATCTTATTTGATTGAGGGACGTTATGGGCTGGCAACCTATCATGTCAGAGAAGCAATGCAGATGGTGCAAGCAACTGCCTCAGGCATGAACCTAGCACGCCTGACTGCTATCTATCGAGCGCTGAGGAACAGCGAGTATGGAGAGAGCGACGATGTGGCAACTCTTGGGGTTGATCTGCTTAAGGCTCAGCAGCCGACGCTGTTCAAGTAAGCCCCCACCACCCCAAGGTATCCTTTGTAGGCAATAGCGCTCTCTATTATATCCAGCTTATTACCGAACGCTTATGGCTCCGACGTAGCGATACTGCGGGCTTTTGCCGACGAGAAACTAGTTGTTGTTTCAGAACAGTCCAGACAATGCGCGGAGCAAACAGACTTGTTGGTGTCTTGAGCATATTCTGAACCTGCTGAAGGCGTTCCGCTACTACTGGATGAGTGGCGGCCTGTTGCATTAGTCGCATTATGTACCATTTGAGCAGGCGCATGGCCAGAGCTTGCTTGCCTTCCGTCTCCGAGTCGGTAAAATCCCCACCCGTTGCCATCTGCCAGGGCCACTTTACCACCTTGGCGATGGCTTGCTGGTACTGTTGGGCAAAACCACTTTCCTGTTTGCTGCTGCCTCCCTGAGAGCACTGCCGCAAGGAGGCGTCCAGTACCTTTGCCTCTAGTGCCGCGACTGTCATCCCCTGACCATATATCGGATTGAAACTGCACACTGCGTCCCCCAGGATCACGAAACCTTGCGGGAAACGGGACATGCGCTCATAGCGCCGCCAGCGGTTGGTGGGATATTTGTAGTTGAGAACTGGTGTCAGCGGCTCTGCTTCTTTGATGGCTTCATAGAGGTCCGGTTGGGGCAAACTACGCGCATACTCCAGAAAGCTGTCCTCGTCATTAGGCAGAGCTTCGCCGTGTCGCAAAGTCATCAGCGTCACCAGCCAGCGGTCGCCTTCAATGGAAAATGCTACTCCTGCCCGTCTCTCGTCGATAATCGACAACAATTTCCAATCGATAGTCAGGTGGCTAGGGCGGTGGTAGATGCGGCTGGCGTAACCAAGGTGTACCTGCAATTTCGTCTCTTCCACTTGTGGGTAGCCCAGCGACACGAGCCACTGGGGTGCTCGTGATCCGCGTCCACTAGCATCTACGACGAGATCAGCGGCCTGTTCTTCCACGTCTTGTTCCCCGTTGCGATAATGCAGAGATACCCCAGTGATGCGGCTGGAATCAGCAGTGGCCAGCAGTCGCGTGACCTCACAGGCCGCGAGCAAACGCACATTGCCGCGAGCGGCAAGAAAATCTCGCACATACAGCTCAAGGAAAGGGCGACTCTGGCTATAGAGGTAGATGGAGGTTGGAAAACGTTCGTTCCATGCCCCGAATTGATACTGCTTCATGTCTGCGACGGAGAACCGTATAGCACCATTGTGAGTAAGTGCCTCAAACAGCCCTGGGAAGAGTTCAGTCAGCACCTCGGCCCCTTTTGCCAGTAAGCCATGCACGTGTTGCCCTTGTGGGACACCCTTACGCGCTGCTACCTGCTCGCAAAGCTGGTCACGTTCAATAACCGTCACCCGTTCAAAGTGATCTGACAGCACGCGTGCCGCCACTAGCCCAGCCATACTTGCACCAATCACTACAGCATGCTGGTTATTCTGCCCTTTTTGCTTAATATCCATGATTTCTTGCTATCCTTTCAGATATTGTTTTTATATAAAATAATAGTATTATGCCATAAACAGGGTAATGCCACTCAAATAGGAAAGGGGGCAAAATGAGGAGGGTCACGTGACCACAGGGTTTTGCAGAAGGGACAAGGCGATGCCTATTGCACCGGACTTGTCCCTTGTCATTGGCCCTGGCCGCTAGCGTGATCGCGGACGTATCTCGGTGATGTCATCCAAATCACTGTGGTCGCTGCCGACTGCCCCCATGGCAATGTCACGTTGCAGGTGACTGTTATGACGACTATACAAGAAGTACATGAGTAGCCCAAGGGCCAACCAGACCAGAAAGCGAACGATAGTAATGAGTGGCAAGGTCAAGATTAGTGCAAACGAGCCGAGCATACTGAGAATGGGCAGCACGGGAACCCAGGGCACGCGGAAGGTCCGCCGCAAATTGGGTTGCGTGCGCCGCAGGACAATCACGGCAAATGAGATTAACACGAAGGCCGCTAAGGTGCCAATATTGGTTAGTTCTGCTACAACGTCAATCGGCGTGAGGCCCGCTACCAGCGCCACCACGACGCCAACAAGCAGGGTGGATAGGTATGGTGTACGGTAGCGCGGATGGATGCGCGAGAAAAAGTCAGGCAAGAGGCCATCGCGTGCCATCGAGAAGATGATGCGGCTTTGTCCAAAGAGCAAAATAAGCAAGACGGTCGTCAGGCCACAGACGGCTCCAACCGAGATAATTGATCCAGCGGCTCCCATACCGATGATGATCAGCGCATGGGAGACTGGTGACGCGACATCCAGTTCCTTATACGAGACCAGTCCGGTCAACACCGCTGTCACCAGGATATACAGGACTGTACAGACGAGCAGGCTGGCAATAATACCGATGGGCATATCTCGTGCAGGATTGAGTGTCTCTTCTGCTGAGGTCGAGATCTGATCGAAGCCAATATAGGCAAAGAAGATGATACCGGCTCCTCGCAGAACACCGAGGTTGCCGAAGGGGAGGAACGGACTCCAATTTGCAGGATTGATATGGCCGAAGCCTGTAATGAGGAAGAAGACGATCACTGCAAGTTTTACTGCTACGATGACGTTATTCACCTTAGTACTTTCACTCGTTCCTACGACGAGCAGTGCAGTGATGATGAGAATAATCAGGACCGCTGGGAGATTGATGATACCGCCAGAGAACGGTGAGGTCGTGAGGTCATGAGGGAGTGTGATACCAAA
>VBJK01000080.1:19075-25838 GCA_005879655.1 Chloroflexota bacterium
GCGGCAAGTCCACTGACGATGCCAGCGATGATGAATGAGAGGATCAAGCCGGGACCGGCATATTTGGCTGCTCCTACGCCGGTTAAAACGAAGATGCCAGTGCCAACAATCGCCCCAATGCCCATAGCCGTGAGACTGATGGGACCCAGGGTACGTTTGAGTCCATGCTCTTGATCTCCACCTTGTTGCAAAATGAGGTTCATCGGTTTCACGCGCCAGATAGCGCTGAGTGGCGTTTTTGCTGTTATTTTCATTAATACTACCCACTTCATGATATTGATTGCACGGTTGTTTGTTGTATGATACTATAAGCAAGAATGAAGATAATATCACATTGTATATATTATAGGCAGGAATATCATTGATGAGCAAATATAAGAAGAAAAATATGATAAACAGCTCTTTGGAAAGGTGGCTACTTAGGAATCCCTCTTCGACTAGTAGGTGTCTACCTTATGTTTCGTGTGATCATGCATATTTCATGCCTGCCAGGCACGGCGCAATGAATTGCGCAGCTACGGCTCTCCTCCGCACAGAAAAATGATGTGCACCGCTCCTTGAAATCAAACACTTTCGGAGACAGTGGCACAGTTTTTTGGTGGTTTGTGAGAAGGGCAGTAGTACAGAAGATCATTATCTTGCTTCACTCTTCATCAACTGCTACAATGATGGCACAACGAACAGGTGCGGAGGAACATGATCGCCAACAAAGAACACGTGAAATTGCTCGGACAAGGCATAGCTATGTGGAATACTTGGCGAAAGGAGCACCCCTATGTTTTGCCAGTCCTCAATGGTGCCAACTTCGGTGGAGCAACCCTTAGTCAGGTCAACCTCAGCAGTACCAATCTCAGTGGTGCCAACCTCAGCGGTACCAACCTCAGCGGCGCAGATCTGACCAGAGCTAATCTCAGTGGAGCAGACCTGGCCAAAGCTAACCTTATAGGGGCTAAGCTCGGTGGAGCGGACCTGACGAGAGCGAATCTTGCCGGTGCCAATCTCAGTCGAGCGAATCTTGCCGGTGCCAATCTCATCGGTGCCAATCTCAGCTGTGCCTATTTCATCGGTGCCAACCTCAGCTATGCCAACCTTGCTGGCACCAATCTCAACGTTACTAACCTGCATACAACGTACCTCGCTTACACCATTTTTGCGTGGGTCGATCTGAGTACTGTGGTAGGACTGGAGACTGTCACCCATAAGGGGCCTTCCAGTGTTGATGTGAAAACGGTAAAGTTGCCGCAGGGTGACGCGCGTAGCCACTTTCTGCGGGGTGTTGGCTTTACTGATAGCTTTATTGACTATCTGCCCTCATTGTTCACCACTGCAATCCAGTATGTCTCCTGCTCCATTAGCTATGCGAATGCGGACGAAGCTCTTGCCAGGCGTTTATGCAAGGATCTACAGGATAAAGGTGTTCGCTGCTGGCTAGCTCCCCATGGTTTGCGCCCAGGGGATGCCCACTGCTGTCTGAGCATTCTGTCAATAGCACCTGGGTGAAGCATGAAGTGGAGGGTGCTCTCGCCAATGAGACAACTTACAATTGCAGTATCCTTTTCCCGTTGCGCTTAGATCAGGCTGTGATGCAGTTGAAGGAGGATTGGGCCATCGACTTGCGTGTGAGCCGCCACATTGGGGACATCTCGTTGTGGAAGGATGATATTATCTATCAGCAGCGCTTTATGGAAATTTTGCATTATTTGAAGTCGGCGAGTGTGTAGCACTTGAAATTATCTATGCACTAGCCATTAGTGCGGTCATAAGGAGATAGAAGACCTCCAACTGATATATCTTCGTCAATCTCTTCCCAACGAAGTCCTTTGCCTTGGATGGTAATTCTCCAATGATTTCGTTGCTCTGGGCACCCATGCAAATATTTGTGATTTGCTCTCTTCGTCATGTCATTCACCAAAAACAACAGGAGCGTCAGCACCAGAAAAATCTCATTTCCCGTACTGACACTCCTGCCAATCATTTAAGCCCAACACCCCCACTACTTCAGTCCGCTCGCCGCCTCCGTACCAGCAGGCAATGGCACGGCTTGCGTCGGCACACCATCGCGCAATTGCACAGTCGATGCAGGACTAGCATAATGGCGAGCACGTACAGCGGGCGACTGCGCACGACGCGTTGAGGCCACTGTGACGCGCCCAACGAGCCAGATGACGCCGAAGAGCATTGCCCAGTTAACAATCCCAGTCACCACTAGGAAGAGCCAGCTCGGTACACCCTCAAGCAGCAGGTAAAGCAAGCCTGTGAGCAGGATATTACCTAGCGTCACCGGCATGAGGATCAACCAGGCAAATTGCATGAGCTGGTCGGCTCGCAGACGTGGCAGCGTACTGCGTATCCAGATGAAGACGAAACACAGCAGGTAGACCTTCAGCGTGAAGTAGCCCATGGCGAGCAGATTACCCGCCAATCCCCAGCCGATGTTATTCAGGCCGGTCAGATAGGCAACACCAGGGCCTGAGAAACCTCCGAGGAAGAGATAGGTGGCAATAGCTGACACGATCGTCATATTACCATACTCGCCCAGGAAGAAGAGCGCCCAGCGCATTCCACTGTATTCGGTGAGGTAGCCCGCCACTAGCTCTGACTCGGCTTCCGGTAGGTCAAATGGTGCACGATTGGTCTCGGCAAGACCACAGGTGTAATAAATAACGAGCATCAGGGGCTGGATCAGGAAGAACCAGGACCAGGGAGTGAAGCCCTCGAAGAGGAAATCTAGCACCCCATTGCCGGTCTTCATCCACGAGTTCTGGTATTGCTGAATTTGCAACAGGGAGATCGTACCAATGCCGTCATTGGCCAGGGCGCTGGTGAGCATTACAACACTCACTAAGGCTAGTACCAGCGGCAATTCGTATGAGATCATCTGTGCAGCAGAGCGCAGACCACCAATCAATGAGTACTTATTATTGGAACTCCAACCAGCCATCATCACGCCTACAATATCGATAGAACTCATTGCGACGTAATAGACGATACCAGTGGCCAATGCCGTGCCAGGTATTGCAATATAAGGAGAGAACGGTAGTACTGCGAAGGATGCAATCACCGGGGCCATAAAGACAGACGGGGCAAGCAGGAAAAGAATCTTGTCACTCATTACGACGTGAATGTCTTCTTTGAGCAGCAACTTTCCTACGTCAGCGACGGTCTGCAACAAGCCCCAGGGGCCAGTATGTAAGGGTCCGGTGCGGTCCTGCATCCAGCCCATTACCTTGCGCTCGGCGAGGATCAGGATCATCGCGCTGGTCATAATAAATCCGAAAATGGAGAGGAAGGCCACAAGAAACTGCAAGAAGGCCCAGGAAAAGATCCCGTTCAGCAGTTGTGTCCACCATACATTATCGGCTAAAAGCATTGTAGACATGGATAACTCCAACTGAGCAAGCATAAATGTGCGGGCGAGAGACTGCTTGCTGGCTCGTGCGCACTTTTGCACTGCTATCTAGCGATCAACCTCACCCAGGACAATATCCAGGCTGCCCATAATCGCTACCACGTCGCTCATTTTGTAACCGCGCAGCAGCTCAGGCAAGATCTGTAAATTGACGAAAGATGGCCCACGCAATTTGGCACGCCACGGATACTCGCTCCCGTCACTGATAAAGTAGACGCCCAATTCACCCTTACTGCTCTCCACCGCAAAGTATGTTTCGCCGCGCGGTGGACGAAGCGCAATCGGTGTACGCGTACAGATGGGGCCGCCTGGCATCTTATCGATGGCCACACGGCACAGGCGAATGGACTCGTAAACCTCCTGCACACGGACCTTGTAACGGGCAAAACAATCGCCTTCGTGTCGTACCTGGACATTGACCGGGACTTCCCGATAGGCCATATAAGGTCGGTCCACGCGCAAATCCCAGTTAATACCACTTGCGCGCAACATGGGTCCAGTCAGCCCGTATGCAGCGGCCTGTTGCGCACCAATATAGCCAACGCCTTGCGTGCGTACCTCAAAGATTTCATTGCCCGTAATCAACTGTTCCAGCTCAATCAAATTTTTATCCAACTGATCCAGGAACGCTGTACACTCGCTGAGCCAACCTTTGGGGAAGTCATGCAAGACGCCGCCTACGCGCATATAGTTGACATTGAAACGGCTTCCCGCCAGCGCCTCAAATAGCGAAAGAATACCCTCGCGGTCGCGGAAACACCAGAGCACGGGAGTAAACGCTCCCAAGTCAAGCAGATATGTGCCAACGGCCACCAGATGACTGGCGATACGTTGTAATTCATTGGTTAATAAACGCATATATTGTGCACGGCGCGGCGGTTCAATTCCCATCGCCTGCTCAACGGCTCCTGCATAAGCCGTCTCATTTAACATCGGTGAGAGATAATCGGCATTGTCCATATAGCGGATGCCGCCCATAATCGGACGATTTTCCAGGATCTTCTCAATGCCCCGGTGCAAGTATCCTATTACCGGAGTACAGTTGACCACAGTCTCGCCCTCTAGCGCCATCACCAGACGCAACACACCATGGGTACTGGGGTGCTGTGGCCCCATATTGAGTAGCATCTCCTGCGTCTTCGGACCTTCAGTAGCATCCGAAGCCTGCGTATATATGCCATTCTCTTGGTCTGTAGCCATGAGTTTCCTCTTTATAACCTATTTCAATCTAATTAAGCTTTTCTCCGTACTTTGCGTAGACGCAGCCAGAAACTGAACGACCACATCAACCCCATCAAAATAGCGAAGCCACACCATAACAGACGGTTCGCATCAGTTGAGTAAAAGGCAAACGAAATGGCCAATCCCCAACATGCTAATGCCACCGCAGCTGGCATAATCAATCCCTGATAACTCCCGGCGTCTAGCGACTGTCTGTCCAGTCGCTTAGAGGACTTACTCACCTTCAGGGTGTGAGGCTTCTTGGTGCGCCTCCTCCACGTAGTCACCAAAGGTATGACCAAAAGTCGGCGTGCCAGGATGCAAGCGCTCCTCCATACCTTGTCCTAACTTCTTCTGTACGACGTGCTCTACATGCTGTTGCTGGAATTTACCGGAAACGGCCATATTTGGGTCAATCTGGGTCGTGGCTGGCGGTTTAACCGTAATGGGAACCTGCTGAAAGCCTTTGAGCAGCGGATAGCCCTCAAAATCGTCATCGAGCAACATACGGCGTAGATCGGGATGGCCGGTAAAATGAATACCGAAGAGGTCATAGGTTTCGCGCTCTAGCCAGTTGGCGGTGGGCCAGATCGAGACAACGCTAGCAACCTCTGGCTTTTCGTTAGGGATACGTACTTTAAGCTGAAGTAAATGCCCACGTGTCGTCGAGCGCATGTGATAGACCGTTTCCAGATGGTCAAGCATATCGACCCCAGAGATACAGCTTAATAAATTGAAGCCGACTTGATCGCGTAAGAAACGGCAAACGGCAACCAGATGTTCACGGTCAATCTCAAGCCCAAGATAATCGCCTCTAAGCGTTTGTAGAGCCAGGGGCTTGCCGGTCAGTTGAGCAATGGGGGCTAGATCATGCGCCAGTGCAGCATTCTGATCGCGATATCCAGTCGTTGCGCTGGGTATATTTGTTGGGCGCGGTGCTAAAGCCATCGAGTTACTCCCTTGCGCCATGCATAAGCCAGGCCAAGCGCGAGCACAATAATGAAGAAAGTTATTTCAAAGAAGCCAAAGAAGCTTAATTGCTTAAAAATGACAGCCCAGGAGATAATGAAGACAATATCGACATCAAAAGCTACGAAAAGTAAAGCAAAGATGTAAAAACCAAGCGGGTATTGCACCCAGGCAGAGCCAATAGGCGTCTCACCCGACTCGTACGTCTGCAATTTTTCCTTTGTTCTATTATGAGGTGCAAGCAGATTAGCAACGGTCGTCGTCATGATAACGAAGAGAAATCCCGCCGCTAGCAGAACGCCCGCATAAAGGTATCCAACAGGAGCTGGCGTAGACACAAGCTTTCCTCCCAATAATAGCCTTTGTTTGCTTAACAAAGGCCAGAAGTGCTGCATTGATTATAGCACAGGAGGGAAGGTGCGACAATTTGAGGCTCACCAGCCTTTGGGGAAACCCCCCCTCCCCCCCCCAGGGCACCCACAAGGGATGCCCCTACAATGGTACGAACAAGCTTGGGAGGCCGCGCGCGTGCCATTGTAGGGGCATCCCTTGTGGGTGCCCTGGGGGGGGGAGGGGGGGTTTCAAGTATAGGTTTTTTGTTCGCCCCCTTCGGGGGCGAGGGGAGAGGGAAAATCAGGGGACACCCCTGAAACCCCGCCAGGGGCCGTGCCCCTGGACCCCACTACCAAAAAACCTATACTTGAAAGGGGGAGGGGGGGTTCCCCCAAAGGCTGGTGAGCCGTGCATCAAATCTAAATTTCTGGCATCTGTAGGCTATCAGGCTTATCCAGTAACTGTACACCCGAAATGAGCGTCTGATCGCTCCCCTCAACCATAGAAACGACAATCACGCTAACGTTATCTTCCCCACCACCATCCAATGCAGCTTGTACTAATGCATCGGCGGTCATCGCGGGATCGGGCATAGGATGCTTAATAACCTCTTCAATTTTGGGATCGCGTACCATGTCCCATAGCCCATCAGAACAGAGCAAGATCTTATCACCCATTCGCAATTGTTCCATGAAGGGGTCAACCTCCACCACTGACTTCTCCCCCAGACTGCGATAGATCTGGTTGCGCTTAGGGTGTGTATAGATGTCATCTGGCTTGATGATGCCAGCTTCGACCAAGCTTGCAACCACCGAATGATCATTGGTAATC
>VBJK01000242.1 GCA_005879655.1 Chloroflexota bacterium
TCTGTGGGTTGCTCACACAACTGGGGATGGTCTTCCAACAACAGGGGAATTTCCGGCGGTCTGAAACTGCATATCAGGAAGGTTTAGTGCTGGCTAGAAACGTTGCAGATCATGACAGTATCTGTATTTTGCTTAGCAATCTTGGTTGGGTTAGCCAAAAACGCGGCAAGTTCGCTCAATCTGAAAGTTACTTGCAAGAAGGGTTAGCTCTTGCTCACAAGATTGAGGATCGTGAGCACGTGGGAGGGCTTCTGAGAAGGCTTGGCGCTCTAGAGATCTATCGCAGTAACTTTATACAAGCTCAAACCTATTTGCAGGAGGGTTTAACTGTTGCTCGGCAGTTGCGAAATAGTGAACAGATTTGTGCTCTCCTGGGTAATTTGGGAACAGTAGCTGCTCATCGAGGAAAAAATACACAGGCAAAAAGGTATTATCAAGAGGGATTGGAATTAGCGCGAGCATACGGCCATCGAGAGCAAATATGTGGTGTACTTATCAATTTGGGCGATGTTTTTGTTGAAGAGGACAACTACGTGGAAGCAGAGATCTATTACCAGGAAGGATTGGAATTAGCACGGCAGATCGGCCATCGTGAATGGATTAGCATTTTCTTACTGAATTCAGGCATGACTAAACGCTTGCATGGGCATTATAACGAGGCCAAACGTTCTTTACGAGAAAGTCTTGCCCTGGCCAATCAGATAAGCCAACCTCATACTATTTGTCAGATACTGTGCGAACTTGGGAACCTCTCCCTCTCCGAAGGAAGTACAGGCTTAGCAGACGAATATTTTAAAAGGATGCTAGAGATGGCTCCTGCTGGTGACCAAGAGTTGCTTGCTTTCGCTTATTATGGTCTAGCTCGTGTATGTGCATTGCAAGAGGATAAAGAGAACACAAAATTATATGGAATTAAGAGTATCATGCTATTCAATGCAATAGGGCATCAAAGGGTTGTTGAGGTGAGAAAGTGGGTTAAATCTACATTGCAAATCTTAGAGGTTGAGGGATAAACTGCAAAGCTTATTCCTCAATCCTCTCTGATAGGTCTGCGTACTACATAGGATATTTCCAGGCAGTGCCAGGTATATGTATATGAGCCACCAACGCAACGCAGTGTAGTAAGTTTATTCATCTGTAGTTCTCTCCCTCTTCCTATCTTTTGTTTTCCGTTCGCGTTTCCAGGCCAGAAATGATAGCTGGCTGGCTAACGGAATATTTAGGATTACAAGAGGGAAACTACCTTATCTTGAAGACAATTGCTGCTTATGACGGTAGCGTAGTACCATTGGAGGATGTTAGGTTAGAGGAGGTTAATGGGGAGAGCTAACTGTCGTTCTGCGGCGCAGCTGCTTTAGAGCTTGTTAAAAAAAGTACTTTCTGTGGGAAGGCCCTTCTCTTTGCGGCTTGCGCAAAGAGTTCCCACGGAAAGTACTTCTTTTATTGCTGGCACTCATGATACAGGCATAAACTCGCGGGATGATGGCATGTAGTAGCTGTAACGTTCCCATGTCTCACTATCGATGGCCTCAACCAGTTCGAGATCGGCATAGGGGGATGGTTGCTCTACTGGCGAAAGGTTTACCGTATTGGCATAATCAAACTGCTTACACTGACGACAATTACATTGGGGATTAGCATGTTTTCTATACGATTGGGTAGTAGTAATTGCGTACTTCACTTTGCGCTCCTTATGTATGGGTATAGGCTTGCGAGGCGATACCATGTAGTAGTCGTAACGTTCACACGTCTCACTATCGACTGCCCCAACCCACTCGACAACAGCAAGACACGATGGTTGCTCTACTGGCGAGAGGTTTACCGTATTAGCATAATCAAACTGCTTACACTGACGACAATTGCATTGGCTATTAGCATGTTTCCTATGCGATGGGGTATTGCTCGTATCTTTCACCCTGGCGCTCCTTCGTTTCTTCTTCATTATTGATGATGCATGATTGGCATACGATATCCACGTGTCCGTTTTAAGCATACTAGAAGAACGATAGAAAAGAGAATATCGTTTGATAACATTTGCGCTATCATTTTTGGTAACTGTTCAGCATGCCTGAATAGTTACCGGATAGCAGCAATGTTATAAGAATTAGCCTAGCAAAAAAAATCTCACCAAAAACTAGTTGACAAAACCCCAGAGGTATGATATTTTATAACCACCGAAGTGAAGTGATACGCACGAAGCAGAATGAAGCAACGAGCGTATATAAGCGCTAGCGGGAGTGGCTCAGTGGTAGAGCATCTCCTTGCCAAGGAGAAAGTCGCGGGTTCGATCCCCGTCTCCCGCTCTCATCATACTCAGTTATGGCGACGTAGCCAAGTGGTAAGGCACGGCTCTGCAAAAGCTGCATCCAGCGGTTCGAATCCGCTCGTCGCCTCTCTATCGTTTTCTTTGTAGACGTGATTATGCTATCACGTCTTTTCTGTTTGTAGGATACTGTATCCATGCGACCACCACGTACCTACTCCACTGAAGCTATTATTCTCAAACATTCCGATTTTGGTGAAGCCGATCGGATTGTCACGGTATTTACCCCCCAAAAAGGTAAAATGCGCGTCATTGCCAAAGGCGTGCGCCGCCCCATCAGCAAAAAGGCCGGTCATCTGGAATTGCTGTGCCACAGCCAGTTGCAGTTGGCACAGGGGCGCAATCTGGATATCGTGACGCAAGCCTCAGGCATCGAGAGCTTTCTCCACATGCGCTCAGAGACAGAACTCTGGCATCGCACCTGTAGCTTCTACTTCGCCGAATTGGTCGATCGTTTCATCGAGGATGAAGCAGAGCATGAAGACGTTTATCAACTCCTCCTTGAGGCACTGCATTGCCTTGATGCCGATGTGCTTGCATTACAACAACAACGAGAGCAGCATACATTACAGCCCGCTAGAGCACACGACCGGAGCTTACTACTCATGCGCTACTTCGAGATATATTTACTTTCGTGTATTGGTTACGAACCCCTCTTACGCACTTGTGCACATTGCCATACTGAACTTCAACCCGAAGAGAATGGTTTTACTCCTGCCTTAGGTGGTGCCGTTTGCCCTCAATGTTCCCATCTCTGGACGCAATCATTATCGCTGAATGCCTTGAAGGTACTCCGCGTGTTGCAGCGCACAGAGTGGGAACGCGTGCCACATTTTCATCTCGACGCTCGCCTACACGGTGAAATCGAGGCGGCTATGCACGGCCTCCTACGCTTTCACCTTGAGCGCGACCTGAAAACCTGGAATTTTCTCGATATGCTCAGCAGTAATTAGAATTTATAGAAGTGCTGCTGGGCTACCTCCTGGGGCGTCTTGTCCTTGCAAAACTCGATCTCGCTCCGTTTAACCGCCAGGTACGCAGTGGCTTGCAGCGGGCCAAGCGCATCCATAAGCACCTGGTCACGCTGCAACTCGTCAAGCGCCTCTTCTAGGGAAGTGGGTAGGCGACGGATACCCAGCCGCTCACGCTCCGCATCACTCAGGTTGCCTGGGTCAATCTCTTGTGGAGCACCCGGATCGATCTGCTTTTCAATACCGTCGAGGCCCGCAGCGATCAGGCCACCGAGCGCCAGATAAGGATTCCCACTGTGATCAGAACACTTGATTTCGAGATTAGTTGACTCCACATCGCGCCCCCAGAAAGTAGAAGGAACACGTAGCGCGCCCTCACGATTATCATAGCCCCAGGCAGCGTAAGCTGAACTCCAGAAGTGCGGCACTAGGCGGCTGTAAGAGTTGACGCTCCCACAGGTCAGCGCTAGCAGACCACGCAGATGACGTAACACACCCCCCATGAAATAGAGTCCAGTCTGACTGAGATTGCCCCGTTTTGTCCCATCATAGAAGAGATTGCGGTCCGCGAATTCACTCCCTTCTGTCCCCCATAAGCTGAAGTGAATATGCGCACCGCTGCCAGCTTGATCAAGGAATGGCTTGGGGGCGAAGGTTGCCAGCAGGTCAAACTTACGAGCCACAGCGCGAATCGTCTCACGAGCCAGACAAATATTATCAGCGGCACGCAAGACATCGGCATGGTGAATAGACAGCTCTTGCTGTGAAGGTCCGAGTTCAGCATGGAACTGCTCGATAGAGATACCCTGTTGCTCCAATGCCTCCAGGATAGCATCCATGACCTCCGCCTGCTCGTCCAAGCCGTTGGTGCTATAGCAGAGGGCACGATCCGCCGGGACATACTGACCCTGCTCCTCACGTGCGAAATAAAACTCGTGTTCAGCCGCAGCTTCAAAGCGCATACCTCTTGCCGCCAGACGCGCAATCATGCGTTTGAGAAAGCCACGCGGATCAGCCCCCCAGGGCGTCCCGTCCAGACTAATTTGATCGCAGAACATACTGGCGGTATTGGGTACATATGGTAAAATGTTGAAGGTATTGAGATCGGGGACCAAGCGAAATTC
The DNA here is from genome assembly GCA_005879655.1 of Chloroflexota bacterium. The sequence goes on from VBJK01000242.1 coordinate 4,419, forward strand.
TCCGACGGGTCCCATGCCCTCAACTGCCGCTAACGTTTCTACGCCCGTCCACGCGCTCATCGCAAGTGACATACCAATGCCCTCATGGAGGCGCGAGGGTAATTTACTGATATGAGTAGTTTTGGCGCGCATAATGCCGCCGTTATCACAATATTGGAAACGTACAAGGCGGACATGCGCCGTACGTGTCTGTTTCAAGATATCTTGAGTATCCATTATTAAGCTAGTTCTCCTATCTAAGCGAATATATCGTTGTAAGGAACAACCTTCCTCGCCTACTTGTTCTATTCTATTTTATAACGCAATTTCCGTGAAGCAAATCTTTCCGTAGAGAAAGGCAGTACTTATGCTCGATCTGACCGCTATCGCAGTCGTAGATAACCATTGCCATCCTATACTGCTGAAACAGCAGATCGATGCGCCACAGCTACGCCGTCTTTTTACTGAAGCAACGAGTCCAGCTTTTGCTGAGCAGCACATGCCGAACTCAGTTCACTACCTCTGGATGCTACGCCAACTGGCACAGCTCTATCACTGTGCGCCAAGCGAAGCAGAGATTCTCACGGCACGTAACACACGCGACGCCGCAGCACTGCTGACACACTGCGTGACAACGGCTAATATCGAAGCTCTGCTTCTCGACCTGGGCTATCCAGCACCTGAACAGTGTTATACAGCCGAGCAGATGAGTCAGCTTGCTGGTTGTCGCACCGCCAGAATCTTGCGCCTGGAAATGATCATGCAGCAACTGATTGTCTCCTGCAACGATATAGATGAAGTGATAGAACGTTTCACTGTTGAGCTGAGTGAACTGCGTCAACGTGGGTATTGCGCACTCAAAAGCGTTGTTGCTTACCGTACAGGTTTGTATATTGCCGAATGGAGCAAAGATGACGCCGCCATAGCCTTTGCCGAAGCACGGGCACAGGCAGTACAACAAGGCTATATACGAATTGCACATAAACCCTTGCTAGATTACCTCCTGCATATCGCATTCAAGCAGGCGGCGCAACAACGGGTGCCGCTCCAATTCCATACCGGGTATGGCGATCACGATACCGATATGCGCCTGGGCAACCCTCTCCACCTGCGAGACATTTTGGAAAGAAGGGATTATCAGACCATGCCAGTAGTATTGCTGCATGAGAGCTACCCGTATAGCCAGCTGGGGGCCTATCTTGCAGCGATCTACCCACACGTCTATCTTGACCTCTCCTACACGATTCCCTTCGTTGACAAGCTAGAGATGCTCTCTTTTACACGTCAGGCACTCAGCGTGGCCCCCGCTAGTAAGCTGATGTACAGCACTGATGGCATCTATCTGCCAGAGATGTACTGGCTAGGTGCACAACGTGGTCGCGCCGTTATTGGTCAGGTGCTACAAGAGATGATCGATGCAGACGAGATCGATACAACCCAGGCCCATCACCTAGCGAAGTTAGTACTACACGATACAGCCACGCAAGTTTATACGTTATAGGTTTGTGCATGAAGGAAAGAATGAGAGAAAGGTCATCCAGGCAAGCGTAATTGATTCCATAGACCGGGATGGCCACGCTTGTCTAGATGGTCTTTCTCTGACCTTCGGAAGAGATATACAACACCTTCAAGATATGGTATGTTAAATAAGAAGCTTACGCATTTTTTGCCTGGATAGATAAAGAGCACAATCTGATGGCTGTAGCATACTGAGCAATTCGGCAAAAACCAGCTCTTTAAGCTGTGGGGAGTATCTGAGAGTGTTGTTCTTAACAGAAGAAGTTTTAGTTGGCAATTATAAGTGAGGGCAAGGCAGTGCAAAAACCGCGCATTTCCCAGAGAGATCTTGCGAGAAGTCGTGAGCTATCCACAACTTCTCAGGCTGTGTATCGACAAACATTAATGAAATATATTCTCGATGCGGATGTCTCATTAAGCTTCCATTCCGATCGTGAGATGCTACTCAAGCATATAATTGATACAGCTAAGCACATTCCTGGTTTTAGTTGTATAGCCCTGTATTTACAAGACGGCGCTGATTTTTGTCGTGTAGTTGCCGAGAGTGAACAAATTCTTTATCGGCACCAGGAGTCGTTACCAGTAGCGCTGAGGGCACAGTTTTTAGCCGACGAGTATCGCGTCGAGAATGCTTATATGATCCCCTTGTCAGCCCTAGCACAGCATGAGTGGATGAGAAAAATTTTACCCGCGCATAAATCGCACGATGAAGCAACGACTCTAGCTGCGGAGAAAAATGGTCCTGAACAACAAGACAAGAGCCTGCTGATTCTGCCGCTAATGAGTAGTAGTGAGACACTACTCGGTTTTTTCACATTTGCCTTTCCTATCTACGATCTGGAGTTGACAAGCGAGATCATTGGTCTTTTAACATTATTTGCACGCCAAGTTGCTGTGGCCATTAAAAGCGCTGCTATTTATACTGAACTACGTGAAGCGCTCCAGCGTGCTCAGGATTCTGAACAGCTGAAAAATTATTTTTTAATCACAGCCTCTCACGAATTACGTACACCTTTGACTGCTATCCAAGGCTATCTCGAACTCTTAGATAACTTCAAGGCCACGCTCTCCGAGGACATACGCGCCAATTTCCTGACCAATGCTCGCCGTGCTTGCGATGAATTAACCCTCCTGCTCAGGAATGTGATGGATGTGAGCCATATCGATCAGGATAGAATCGAGGTCAAATTACGTCCCGCTCGCTTACGCGATGCCGTAGAAACGATTGTTGAGATCTTGAATCCACTCATTCTGAAAGAGAAGCGCACTATCAATCTCGATGTACCGGATACGCTGTACGTATGGGTGGATGACCTACGGGTACGACAGATCTTGTTGAATCTGGTGAATAATGCGCTGAAGTATTCGCCAGAAGGTACTCATGTTGCAATCTATGCAGAACAAATGACCTATGAAGTGCTCTGTCAGCGCTTCCCCGCTGTAGTGCCGATTGAGCGCTTATCCGATAATAAAGAATATGCCGTGGTCGCTGTTCAGGACTGGGGAGCAGGCATCGCACTGGAGGAACAGTCTCAGCTCTTTACACGCTTCAAGCGCCTTAAGAGTGCGATCAATGGCCCACAACGTGGTGCTGGTTTAGGACTCTACCTGTGTAGTCAATTATCAGAGGCCATGAAAGGGTATATCTGGCTGGAGAGTACAGGTGTAGCAGGCGAAGGATCGACATTTCGCGTAGCTCTTCCTTTAAAGAAGAGTGAAAAAGTCGCACCGTAAACGGTCGTCTGTGTAGAAAAGAAGATATCTATTTCTCATGGTCCAGCCACTGGCGCTGTCTGAGGCGAGTCTTTGCTACAAGATAGCTCGCTAGCCTTTGGATACTGTGCTATGATATGTGCATACGGACATGTTGCCTTATTAACCCAGTGAGTTGCAGAAGAGAGGCCCTTGAGGAAGATAAACAGATGATTCATTGCTATGAACTAGCCGAGCTGAATATGGCACAACGTACTCGTCTCCTACGCCGTGCCGAAACTCAGATTGACGATCTTCTGGATTACGTTCGTCCTATTGTACAAGCCGTGCGAGATCGAGGAGATGCAGCACTCATCGAGTTTATGGAGCGCTTCGATCGCGTCAAACTGACTGCTGACCGCTTGCGGGTCGGACGCCCGGAGATTGAACGGGCATATACCCTGCTTGATAAAGAGGTGTACGATGCGCTCAAACTGGCAATAGCAAATATTCGCACATTCCATGCATTGCAGTTACCGCAGCAGAAGCAATGGTATGCAGAAGTTGCGCCAGGAGTACGGGCGGGCGAGCTGGTGACACCTATTACCAATGTAGGTCTTTATGTGCCACGCGGCAAGGGCGCGTTCCCTTCGGTAATGTATATGCTAGCAACTCCGGCCAGTATTGCGGGAGTGCCTCGTATCGTCGTCGCTACACCTCCGGGACCAGATGGCGAGATTGATCCTGCTTCACTGGTGGTTGCCGACCTCTGTGGCGTTCACGAAATTTACCGTATCGGTGGCGCACAGGCCATTGCAGCCCTGGCCTATGGTACAGAAACTATCGCTCGCGTGCGCAAAATCACCGGACCAGGCAACCCTTACGTCTCTGCCGCCAAACGTTTACTCTATGGTACGGTCGATGTAGGCTTGCCAGCTGGACCAAGCGAGTCGCTCTTGCTAGCCGATGAGCACGCCGATCCAGAGCTAGTAGCACGGGACCTCCTGATCGAGTCAGAACACGGACCCGACTCTTCTAGCTTGCTCGTGACAGATAGCCGCACACTGCTTGAGGCGGTGCTCAAGCTTCTGCCAGAGAAAATCGCGGCCCTACCTGAGCCACGACAAGGGTTCTGTCGTACAAATTTTGAAAGCTGAACATCTTGAGGTGCAGGTGCGTGAACCATTCGAGCTACTTCCTCTTTTAAAGAACGCTGGCGAAATTTTGCTCGGACCGTATACCCCATACTGTATAGGAAATTATACGCTGGGGACCAATGCTATTCTGCCAACCGGCGGCTTTGCCCACACCTATTCCTGTACTAGTGTTTTTGATTTCCTGAAACGTACAGGTGTCGGGTATCTTACCCCGGAAGGCTATACAGCTTTGAGCGAGGCAACGCGCCGCCTAGCGGAGTTTGAGGGCTTCCCTGCCCACGCCAGGGCTGTCACCGGACCACGAGCAGAGTTTCCGGGACCGTCAGAAGTGTAGCTACGTATCTCAGCAAAACCTAGCCTCTGGATACCCCTTGTACTTCACACACGGGGAAGAAAGAGGCATTCCTTTTAGATGAAAGAGGCAACGAACAAGGTCTATCTCAAAATGATAAAAGATTGGCAACTAAACGGCACGGTTAATATTGGAATCGACTACTGCTCATAAATGGAAAGATGTGTTATAATGCCTGCAATACAGAGGAAGGTATAGCGTATTATGGACACTAATAATTATCGCTAGACTTTTTGGAACTATAACGTATTATGGACACTAATAATTTGTTTGTTCCTAGGAATCACCCATGAGTAATATAAATACGCCACACAGCGGTTTCGGTGGAAACGATGCGGCCTCAGCTCAATCGCTGCCGCATTCTGCCGCTATGCCCTCAACAAACGAGAGCGCATCCGTCCCCACGCCCGCTAGCGGGCATATGCGAGGGCGTCGTATGACCCCAGGTACAGAACTTGCCGAGGGACGCTACAGAATTGAGCGGGCGGTAGCACAAGGCGGTATGGGCGCTGTCTATCGAGCAGTTGACAAACGTTTTAATTACCCTTGTGCCGTCAAAGAAATGCTAGATGAATTTAATAATGTGACTGAGCGATCACAGGCGGTGGAATGGTTTACACGCGAGGCCAATCTATTGCGTCGTTTGAATCATTCCTGCATACCTCGTGTATTCGATGTCTTTACAGATGGTGGCAAACATTACTTGGTTATGGACTTTATAGAAGGACGTACACTCGGTGAGGTGTTCATAAAAGAAGGGGATGTTTTAGGGGCAAATGGAGCGAGGGGGGTTTCTGAAGCAAGAGTGCGTAAGTGGGCACAGCAGATCTGTAGCGTGTTAGCCTATCTGCATAGCCAGACGCCACCTATCATCTTTCGCGACCTCAAACCCTCGAATATCATGGTGACAGGCAATGACGAGATTAAATTGATTGATTTCGGTATTGCTCGTCCCTTTCAATCTCAGCATCAAGCAACAATCATCATGACCGTGGGCTATGCTCCACCAGAACAATTACACGGTATGCCTGAGCCACGCAGCGATATCTACTCGCTTGCCGCGACGTTACATCGCGTGCTGACGAATCACGACGCAGCCAACAATAAACCCACGCTTTTCTCATTTCCACCCTTGCGCTCGCTACGCCCAGACCTCTCTCCGGCTTTTGAGCAAGTCGTGATGAAAGCGTTAGCCTATACTCCTGATCAGCGTTGGGCCAATTGCATGGAGATGGAACGTGCGCTTCTCAACTTGCCGCCAATCACCGTGCTTCCGCCCACAGTGATAGCTTCTCCTATGCCGCCCACAGTGATAGCAACGACCGTCAATCGTCCTCTATCTGGACCAGCTGGGGGCATCTCTGCTCCTCCCGTGGCAACGCCATCAACGACTGGGCCTGCCAGTTCGCATATCATCGCCGCTCTGAACCATATAGCGGCTGGGCGCATCGAGCCTGCACACGTTGAGGTGATGCAAGCACATGGCTTAGAACCAAACAGTGCAATAGTACATAAGCTTTTTGGTCAAGTGTTCGCTCGCAGAGTTCCACCACAGGTTGATCTAGCTATGAGAGCCTACAACCGTTCACTGGAACTTAATCCGAATGATGCTGAAACGCACAAACTCGTTGGGGATATCTGGCTATTCCTGCGTCCACAGCCCGCTCAGGGTATCCCTGCTTATCTACAATCAGTAAAGCTGAATCCAAGAGATCCTGAAACTCATTTTCGCTTAGGACAGTGTTATGAGAAGACTGGACAGTTGGATTTTGCTTTGCGCGCGTATCAGGAGGCATTCCAGCTCGTATCAAAGCAAACGCCGCAACCTGCAATTACCTTTGCTCTAGCTCTTGGTCTGTTGGCTAAACGTCTCAACCAGCTCCCGCTAGCAGAGCAGGCTTTTGTGCAGGCTTTGACTCTTAACCCAGCTGATCACCAAGCGCGCTTCCAGCTCTGTCAGGTGTATGAAGCTGCCAAAAGATTTGAAGATGCTTTCCGTGAATGTAGTTATGTGATAGGCCCCCTGGGTAATAATCCGGAGGTTCAGCAGGTGTATGCACGTTTACGTGCTCGTTTAGGACGCTAAGAGGCAATATTTTCTATGCACTGTATATTCGGCATGAAGGGAATTTGTCCATGAGTACGCATCGTTTCATCAAAACGAGGTCAAGGAGCATTGGTGTGGAGGCTCTTTCTGCCCTTGCAGCATTCCTCATGATCCTGCTGTTCTTGCTTACCTCCTCTTCTACCGCCCTTGCAGCTTCAGTCCCCCTTGACTTAGGTCAGAAGGAGGCTCTGGATCGGGCAGGAGTCTCTGTGGTGCGCTTACTTGTCTCCTATACGGCGCAAGGTGCAGCAGAGCCTGATGTACAATGTACAGGCCTGGGGGTGCTGGTGGCCAGTTGGCCAAGCCCGACTGGGAATGCTGCGCCGAATAATTGGCTGCTTGCCGATGGCAATTTGATCAATCCCAATAACAGTGCGACTTGCCTCCCCCCCAATGCCCCAAAAAAGCTCATCCCTACGGTAGAGATCTTTTACAGCAATGCCTATACCGCTGGGACGACAGTAGTCCCCTCTAATCCCATCCCGATAAGCTCTGAGAGTGTGCATTGTCAGAATGCGTCCTGTAAAGATAGCTTAGCTTTGCTGAGCTTTCGTACTGATCCTCCTTTTCCTCAGCCTTATATGGATCTGGCCACGGGCGAGCAACAGCAAGGCGATGGGCTGGCCCTTACCAATGCGAGCGGGCAAATCTCTTTCAGTCCTGTCAATACCAAGCCGGAAGCCGCACAATTCTATAAAAAAGGTATTGCACAATTATTAACGCCGAATCTGGTCTCTGCTGACCAAGTCAATGAGTCCTGGCTCCCTCTGGTCAATAGCCATGGTCAATTGGTAGGCGTGCAGTCGTCCAACGCCACTGGCAACCCCTTGAGGACAAGCATCGACATTCAAAACTTCCTCAACAGTGTTGACGAACTGAAAGCTCACCCTGCTAATCCTCTGCATGAGAGCTGGAAGAGTGGCATCGACAATTATTATAATGACCGCTTCTCCAACGCTCAGCAAGACTTTCAAACGGCATTCAAGCTCAACACGCAGTTTCTTGCCGCTCAAAAAATGGCGCAGTTAGCAGCAGCACCAAAACCACCCATTGGCGCTGCTCCAAGCAAGAATACTCAGCCTCCTGCAACAGGGAACTCATTAGCGGGATGGTTCGCACTATGGCCCTGGTTCCTCGCCGCTGCCATCGTTGTGCTAGTCCTGTTATTAATCGCAATAAGGATCATGCGTAAGAGAGCATTTGAGAAAGACCTTGAACGCATAGCCGAGACTGAAGCCAAGAAAATCAAACAGCAAGAGGAGCTACAACGACAAGAGATGCTTAAACAGCCAGTCACTCCAGCAC
>VBJK01000404.1 GCA_005879655.1 Chloroflexota bacterium
ATCTTAGCTTCGCCGAAATCAGCACAGCTTCCCGAAACGCGATGCTCTCGGCGAAGGTGTGCAAGACGCTTCGTCAGCTTAAACGGCAGGGCTCTTTGGGTGACCGGGAGAGAGGAATCCTCTCTAGGGGTGCTGGGCTTCTGACCGATGTCGTTCAGGGTTCGCTTCTAATCGAGCGTAAGCCGCTTGAGGAGCACGGATCGCGAGCAGACTTAAAAGCCTACAGTCACGCGATTTCTGCTCTTGAGGATCTTAAGCTTGCAGCTACGGACAAAGACGTTACTGACATCTTTAAAGGCTACCGGTCTGATCTTGTTTCCCTTTCGAGAGGGGGAAGCGTTCCCGGGGAGCGCTTGGACAGGTTGGCAGTTTTTTTCGGGGCTCTAAATGAGTTCTTTTTCAGGGATGTTCAAAAAGTCCCGCCTGCTGTTAAGGCCGAGCCTGTCTTTTCGCTGTTGCCATAACCTGGGCCGAGTTAGGTGATGAGCTCGCGCAACGCGATAGAGAGTTACCTATTAGAGATCGTTGCGCGGGCTCGCTCGGCTCAAGATCGGTGTACAACAATCCTTTCCTATGACTTTTTTTCTGATGCTCCTAGAAATTTGGCGCAGTCTATATCTCGAGTTTGTGATTTCCTTTCTAGGGCTGCTGTATCGAGATTTAAGGGTATCGACTGGGATGATGGGGACCAACTCGAGCAAGACATATGGCTACTGCGGAATACGGATAATCTAATTCAACAGTTAGCGGCCCACCTCCGTTATGTTCAAGCGGCAAGGTCCGACCGCCTTCCTTGGGGAATTATCCCTTATTTTGAAAGATTGGTTCATCAGCTCGTCCCTGGAAAGCAGGTAATGCTCCGCCCTAAGTGGAACTATAACTATAGCGTTACCTTGGCTGATTTCCGCTCTGCTTATCTGACGGCTCTTGAAGAGTTTGCTGATTATGTCCCCGATGTTGACATCCAGAAGGATGTCCTGGGAAGCCTTCGGCAGCCCTTTCACATTGTGTCGTTCCCTGCGCTTGAGCGAGAGAATATTCTGCTGCACACTCTCCTTGGGCACGAATTGGGGCACCTCTTCGCGCAGAGATTCTTAAGTGAGGAGAGAAAAACTCAATTCAAAGAATCAGTTATGGCGCAGGTCGAAGTTATAACAGAGCACGAGATGCGCCGGGAAGGATTCTCTGAGCCGAAGTCGGGCTTCTTATTTCCTGAGGTAAAGAGAAAGAGGATAGCCCGAAATGCAAGCTTGGCTCTTGAATACTGGGTTCGTGCTCTTGAAGAGCTTTTGTCTGATGTGGTTGGCGCTATTCTGTTCGGCCCCGCCGCTTTATTTTCAACACTTGAAATGGCGATGCAGCAAGGCTACGACATCCCTCCGTCACCGGAGACTAGGTTTTACCCTCCATGGAGAATGCGACTGCGAGAAGTGCTGCGTGTGGTTGGCGCAGAGGAGTGCCAGTTCTTTCCAGTGAGCAGCTCACTTTTTAAGTCCAAAGACGCAGCAGAAAGGGGGGCTAGGGTTAACGAGCGCTATTCATACATAAGGGAGGTTTGCGGCGAAAAACATGACTCCAATGCTATCTCTGCATTCCCAATAGCCCGGCTTGCGTACGATAAGGTTGATAAAGGTATCCAAGAAGGTATAATTTTCTTGCTGGAAGAATGTAAGCTCGCCAAGCGCCGATCTATGGGTAGTTCCCTTTACAGACCGATGCCAATATTAATAAATCGCTTGGATCATGACATACCTCCTAATGCTTTGGATAGGAATGTTAATGATCGTAAGCAGGTGACGTGGGTTGAGATAATAAACGCGGCATGGCTTCACCGGGCGTCTCTGGCCTCTGCTGTCTTGGATTCAGCCGGAAACCTAAATTATGACTTAACCAATCAGAGGCGAAGGGCAAACCGGCTCACCCTGAAGGCAATAGAGTTAGCCGGTCTTGCGAGTGATTACTGGAAGGATAATAAAACTACTCCTTATGCACCTGATGCATCGGACGAGGACAAAAAAACTTCGGTAGGCGAAGTGCTGTCGGCGTCCGAAATCGTGGAGTGCCTGGAAAGGGATGCTCTTAGAGAGCGCCTTATGGTAACACCGTTGCTGAATCCGAGCGAGTCTATCGGTGCCGGCGCTATAGATGTTAGGCTGGGCAACCAGTTCAGATGATAGCCAGATTGAGCGGTACCAAGATAAGTTGATTAAGGCATACGGGGAAAAATTTATTCTTCACCCTCGTCAACTGGTTATAGGGAGCACGCTCGAATATATCCAGATCCCCTCAGGAATGATGTGCTACGTTATTGGTAAGTCAACTTGGGGTAGGATGGGATTGATCATAGCGACCGCTACCAAGGTTGATCCTGGGTTCCGTGGCTGTATTACTCTTGAAATTATTAATGAAGGCGAGATTCCGCTTGTCCTCTATCCGGGCATTCCTATTGCACAGCTTGTTTTGCATAGAGCTGCTGGCGCGAGCACATATAAGGGGGGATATAGTTGCGCTATCGGCCCAGAATTCCCCAAGTTCGGCGGCAAGGGTCCCTCGTGGGAGTATTGGACAAAACCGAGTCGTCGTTAGTGGAGACCGTACTCCTCGGCAGGCATTGACATTCACCCAGTTTAACCGGAGAATCAAGACACCGCCGCTTGGATCCCGCTGACGCGGGACCGGGACGGATGCACAGCGCCCCCCGCGGCGCGGCACGGCGAGCGAGGACCTGATCCCCCGGCGGGGACAGCCACCTCAACCCTCTCGCACGAACGCCGCGAACCCGCGGGCCCCGCCCGAGGCCCTTCCGTCCTTATTGCGCGCGGAAGGGTTTTTCACATTTAAGGACCTAGAAAGGAGCTTCGGAAATGGCTTTTGAGCCGAAGAACGTCACGGTCCCTTGGGTGGCGGGGGCCCCCGAACGCGGCGATCGCCTGGTGATGGTGACCGCCTACGACTTCCCGCAGGGGCGCGCGGCCGACGCGGCCGGAGTGGACATCGTCCTGGTGGGCGACTCGCTCGCCATGGTCGTGCTGGGCCATCCGGACACGCTGTCGGTCACCATGGACGAGATGATCCACCACACCAAGGCCGTCCGCCGGGGCGTCAAGCGCGCCCTGCTCATCGGCGACATGCCCTATGGCTCGTTCCACCTCGGAACCGACCCATCGGTGGCCAACGCCGTCCGCTTCATCAAGGAGGCGGGGGCGCAGGGGGTGAAGATCGAAGGGCACCGCCCCGAGCTGGTGGCGGCCCTCACCCACGCCGAGGTGCCGGTGATGGCCCACCTCGGGCTCACCCCGCAGTCGGTCCACCGCCTGGGCGGCTTCAAGGTCCAGGGGCGGGACGAGGCCGCGCGGCAATACATCCTGGAGGCCGCCGAGGCGGCGGAGCAGGCGGGAGCCTTCTCCCTCGTCCTCGAATGCGTGCCCACCGGCCTGGCCGCCGAGATCACCCAACGCCTCTCGATCCCCACCATCGGCATCGGCGCCGGCTGCACCGGCCAGGTGCTCGTCTACCACGACCTCCTGGGGATGGAAGAGCGGATCGCTCCCCGCTTCGTGCGGCGCTACGCCGAGCTCGGCAAGCTCTCGCGTGAGGCAATCGAGCTCTACGCCGGCGACGTCCGCGCCGGCCGCTTCCCGGCCCCCGAGGAGAGCTACGGGGGCGGGGTGGTGAAGCCGGTGGAAGAGCCGGCCAAGCTGTACGGGTGAAACCTATGGGAGTCCCGGATGGGACGGCCGTAGGTAGCCCGGGATTTCAATCCCGGGCGGTGAGGCCGGGCAGATGATCACTGCGCGGACGGAAACCGACCTCCGCCAGGCCATCGACGCCTGGCGGACGGCCGGGGAGCGGATCGGCTTCGTGCCCACCATGGGCGCGCTGCACGCGGGACACCTGTCCCTCGTGCGGCTCGCCCGCGAGCACGCTTCCAGGGTGGTGGCGTCGGTGTTCGTGAATCCGGCCCAGTTCGGGCCCAACGAGGACTTCAACCGCTACCCCCGCCAGCCGGAGACGGACTCGCGCCTGCTGGAGACGGCCGGCTGCGACCTCCTCTTCCTGCCGGAGGCAGTGACCATCTATCCGCTCAGGCACGCCACCTTCGTCGAGCCCGCCGGCGCCGCCGAGGGGCTGGAAGGGGCCTGCCGGCCCGGGCACTTCCGCGGCGTCGCGACCGTGGTCTGCGCCCTGTTCAACCTGGTACGGGCGGACGTCGCCGTGTTCGGCGAGAAGGACGCCCAGCAGCTCGCGGTCATCCGGCAGATGGTGCGCGACCTCCATTTGCCGATCGAGATCGTGCCGGGCCCGACCGTCCGCGAGGCCGACGGGCTAGCCATGTCCTCCCGCAACGCCTACCTCTCTCCCGAGGAGCGGCTGGCGGCGACCATCCTCCACCGCGCCCTGCGCGCGGCCGAAACGGCGATTTCCCAGGGGGAGCGCCGCGGAGATGCCGTCCGCGAGCGCCTGCGGGAGGTGTTGAATACAGAGCCCCTCGCGCATGTTGAATATGCCGAGGTGGTGAGCGCCGAGACCTTTCAGCCGGTCGCGACCCTCAGCGGCCGGCTGGTCCTCCCGCTCGCCGTACGGATTGGGGGGACCCGACTGATCGACAACATTCGGCTCAGCGCCGAGGAGATATAGGCCATGAAGCGGACGCTTCTGAAGTCGAAGATCCACCGGGCCACGGTGACGGACGCCAACCTCCTCTACCAGGGCTCGATCAGCATCGATCCCCTGCTGATGGAGGCCGCCGACTTCGTCCCCCACGAGCGGGTGGAGATCTACAACTGCACCAACGGCGAGCGGTTCGCCACCTATGCCATTCCAGGGACGCCCGGCCAGGGGCAGATCGTGATCAACGGCGCGGCGGCCCACAAGGCGAGGAAGGGGGACGTGATCATCATCGCCACCTACGCCGACTACGAGGACGCCGAGTGCCGGAGCCACCAGCCGTCGCTCGTCTTCGTGGACGCCAAAAACCGCATCCTGATCCAGGGGCACGAGCGGGTGGACGAGGCTCTGCTGGAGGCGGCGGCCCGATGATCCGCCGCGCCGTCCTCGCCGTCCAGGCTGCGATCATTTTCCTCGGGCTCGCCTGTGTAGGAGCCGCCGACCCGCCGCGGTCGGCGGCCGCCCGGCCGACGAAGACGGTCCCCTTCCAGACGATCGATCAACGGGGCATCCCGGGCCAGTCCGGCGACCAGATCCGCCAAGTGGCCCGGGACGACGCCTCCTGGCGCGCGCTATGGGCCCAGCTCCGCAAGGGGGGCGGCGACGTCCTTCCCGAGGAGCCGCCGGCGGTCGATTTCGGCCATGAGATGGCGATCGTCGTGGCCATGCCCACGCAGAGCTGCGTCTCGAAGGTCACCATCCAGTCGGTCGTCCGGCAGGGGAAGGGGGCCGTGGTCAACCTGCTCGAAGCGCCGGCGGCCCCCAACTGCGTCTGCGTCGTCTCCCAAAGGCCGTTCCATGCCGTCCGTCTCCCGCGCATCGAGGGGGACGTGCGCTTCGCGGCCAAGCGCGGCCAGACCCCCTGCGGCCCCAACCGGTTCTGATGACCTGGAAAACCAGCCTCCTCCTCGCGGTGGTCGTCGTGCCGCTGGCGCTGGCCGCGCGATGGGGAGGCAACGCCGAGCTGAAAGGCGCGCGCTTCAGCCCGTGGCCCGACACCGTCGAATACGCCGCCGAGGCCCAATCGCTCGCGAGATCCGGCCAGGTCTACCTCCAGATCGGCCCCTACCGCGTCCGCCCCCGCTTCCCCCCCGGCTGGCCGCTGCTGCTCGCGCCGGCGGTGCGGCTGGGGATGGCGGGGCAGGAGCTGTGGCGGATTACGGGGGTTTTGGGGGCGTTGCTGGCTTGGTTGCTGGGGGTGGTGGCGATGTACGCAACCGGCAAGCTGAGCCCTCATCACCCCGACCCTCTTCTCCCGGCCTCCCCCCCGCCTGACGGGAGAAGAGGGAGTGGTTTGCCTGAAGGGGATGTAGGGGCGGCCCTATGTGGCCGCCCTGGGTGGGTGGGGGCGGATGGCCGGAACAGGCCCCCCTCCCAGGGCGGCCACATAGGGCCGCCCCTACGAAATTTTCGTACCTCTCCCCTCC